>QQUO01000133.1 GCA_008501575.1 Pseudomonadota bacterium | reverse complement strand
CTTTTTGGCCACTTTCTAACAATTGTTTTTGCCGCTTTATTTCAAAATTAATGGCCTTTTCAATAAAGCGAAATGAATTGAGGTTTTTTATTTCTGCCCGGGTACCTAAAGTTTTACTGCCTTTGGGTTTGAGTGACACATTGGCATCACAGCGAAACGATCCTTCTTGTAAATTGCCATCACAAATACCTAAAAAAGTCACTCGGTTATAAATGGCACGCATATAAGCCACCGCTTCTTTGGCATTGTACATCTCAGGTTCTGACACCACCTCAATGAGTGCAGTACCGGCCCGATTTAAATCGATGGCGGTCCAATCATCGTATTGGTCATGAATGGACTTTCCGGCATCTTCTTCTAAGTGGGCACGGGTGATGTTAACCGTTTTGGGACCATTTTTCGTGTCAATCTCAATCTGACCACGACCCACAATCGGGTCATCCATTTGGCTGATTTGATAACCTTTGGGTAAATCCGGGTAAAAGTAATTTTTGCGGGCAAATCGGGTCACCTCAGGTATTTGCGCACCAATGGACAAACCAAAGCGCAAGGCGTAATCAATGGCCTGCTGATTAACCACCGGCAAAGTACCCGGTAAAGCCGCATCCAAAAAACTGACCTGGCTGTTCGGTGAAGCACCATATTGAGCCGACGCCCCGGAAAAAAGCTTACTATTTAAGGCCAGACGTACATGGATTTCCAAGCCGATGACCACATCCCATTGCTGAGTACTCATAGAAAAGCCCCGGGCATTTGTTGATGATAATCAGTGACTAATTGGTATTTGCTTGCGGTTGACAGAATCACGTGTTCGTCAAAATAAGGGCCGATTAATTGCAAACCAACCGGTAAACCGCGCGCCGGCTGAATCGGCATGCTTAAACAGGGCAAGCCCGCCAAAGATGCTGGAATGGTAAATTGATCGGCTTGATACATACTGACACCATCACTTTTTTCACCATGTTTAAAAGCCACTTCGGGAGACACCGGTACCGCCATCACATCCACCTGTGAAAAAGCCTGTTTAAAATCCTCACTAATCAGGCGGCGAATACGCTGCGCCTGGCAATAATAATCATCATAATAACCCGAAGACAAAGCCCAGGTTCCAAGCATAATGCGGCGCTGCACTTCATGACCAAAACCTTCGCTGCGGGTTTTTCGGTACATGTCATTGATATCCAGGCTTTTTGCGGCGCTTTGATGGCCAAAGCGAATGCCATCAAAACGGGCCAAATTAGCCGAGGCTTCAGCCGGTGCCAGAATATAATAAGCCGCCACTGCCAGTTCAGCATGGGGTAGATCCACTTCAATCAGTTGCGCCCCTTGCGCCACCAAGGTATCTAATGCCGCTAAAGTACTTTGTTTAATGTCATTGTCTTTGAGCTGTTCAATCCAACCGGGAATAATTCCCACTTTTAATCCCTGCATGGACGCCTCTTGAGGCGCTTGCCATTGCCAGGCATCGGCTTTAATGCTGGTGGAATCTTTGTCATCATATGCCATCATGGCAGCCAAAACCAAAGCACAATCATCAGCCGAAACGGCCATAACACCGCCTTGATCCAAACTCGAAGCAAAGGCCACCATACCAAAACGTGAGACCCGTCCATAACTGGGCTTAATTCCGGTGATGCCGCACATGGCTGCCGGCTGCCGGATCGAGCCGCCGGTGTCAGAAGCGGTTGCCACAGGCGCTAAACGCGCCGCCACTGCCGCTGCGGATCCGCCTGAAGAACCACCGGGCACCCGCTGTAAATCCCACGGGTTTTTCACCGACCCAAATGCCGAATATTCATTGGAAGAGCCCATCGCAAACTCATCCATATTGGCTTTAGCCAAAGTCAGCATCCCGGCATTATTGAGGTGACTGACGACCGTTGCATCAAAGGGTGGTACATAGTTGGCCAACATTCGAGAACCCGCGGTGGTGGGCACCTGTCGGGTTGAAAATAAATCTTTATGGATCAGCGGTATCCCGGCCAAAGGTCCTGGCGCAGATTGTGCCGTCAATAATTGTTCCGGGTTAATGTCGTCGGCTATGTACAATAAGGCATTGAGGGTCGGGTTAAACTGACGACAGCGGTCAAGATAGACGCTGGCCAATTCAGCACTGCTGATTTGCTGCTTTTGCAGTGATTGTTGTAAATGCCGCAACCCCAGGTTGATCATTCAATCACCTTCGGCACCAAATAAAAATCGGCATCAGCATGGGCAGCCAATGCCAATAAGTCTGCCTTATGAGACGTTTCTATGACCTCATCGGCTCGCAACGGCATCCAAAAATCACAGGGATGAAACATCGGATCTACCTGTGCGGTGTCGGCATTTTTGATCTTATCGACCAATTCAGTTATTTGATTTAAAGACTGGCCAACTTGCTGAGTTTGTTCCGCATTTAAATCCAGTTTTGCCAACTGGGCTATTTCTGTTAATTCTTTACGATTTATTGACATTTAATGGGTCGGTTTCATATATAATTCGGTGCTTGAGCGACGAAGTCGCATTCAGCCGGCTATTATGCCACTTCCGCAAACCACATGTAAAACTAAAATAATATGTTTAAAAAAATCCGCAGCCTGTTTTCCAATGATTTGGCCATTGACTTAGGCACCGCCAATACCCTTATTTATATGCGTGACCATGGCATCGTTTTAAACGAGCCTTCAGTGGTGGCAGTACGCATGGACCAAGGTCGCGGTGGTCCGGTTAATATTGCTTCAGTGGGCTTAGATGCCAAAATGATGCTGGGCAGAACCCCCGGTAATATCGAAACCATCCGGCCATTAAAAGACGGGGTGATTGCTGATTTTGATATGACTGCGGCCATGTTGCAACATTTTATTCGCAAAGTCCACGCCAATCGCTGGCTTAAACCCTCATCACGGGTGTTGATTTGCGTACCTTGCGGCTCCACCCAGGTGGAACGACGTGCCATCGAAGAATCTGCTTCCGGCGCCGGCGCTTCAGAAGTGTTTTTGATTGAAGAGCCGATGGCGGCGGCCATTGGTGCCGGTATCCCGATTCATGAAGCCCGTGGCTCCATGGTGTTGGACATTGGTGGTGGTACCTCTGAAGTGGCGGTATTGTCCTTAAATGGTATTGTCTATTCCGCTTCGGTGAAAATTGGTGGAGATAAACTGGATGAGTCGATTATTGCCTACGTGCGTCGCAGCTACGGCACCTTAATTGGTGAATCCACCGCAGAACGCATTAAACATGAAATTGGCTGTGCCTATCCTGATAGTGAAGAAATATCCATGGAAATATCGGGCCGAAATCTGGCCGAAGGTGTGCCTCGTACATTCACCATGACCAATAACGAAGCCCTGGAAGCCTTGCATGAACCTTTAGC
>QQUO01000364.1 GCA_008501575.1 Pseudomonadota bacterium | reverse complement strand
CATTCCTAAAATTCCGGTTAATTTCAAAGACCTTTTCAAATCCGCCCACCACCAACCGCTTTAAAAACAGTTCAGGCGCCACCCTTAAATACAAATCCAAATCCAAAGCATTATGGTGAGTGGTGAATGGTTTAGCGGCGGCACCACCGGGAATGACATGCATCATCGGTGTTTCCACTTCCAGAAAATCGCGGTCTTCCATAAACCGCCTTAATTCAGAAATCAATTTTGACCGGATTTTAAACACCTCAGCCGATTCAGCATTCATAATTAAATCCACATAGCGCTGCCGATAGCGGGTTTCCTGATCAGATAAACCGTGAAATTTTTCCGGTAATGGTCGCAGTGACTTGGTGACCAGTTGCAAAGTATCCACTTTAACACTCAGCTCATTGGTTTTGGTTTTAAACAGCACCCCTTCACCGGCAATAATGTCACCGATATCCCAACCTTTAAAAGCCTCAAAGGTTTCCTCGCCAACACCATTAAGCTGCACAAACAACTGAATATCACCGGATACATCGCGCAACACCGCAAAGCCACCTTTACCAAACAGGCGTTGACTCATCATTCGTCCAATCACTTTCACCGGCACATTTTTGTCAGCCAGGGTTTCTTTATCGTACTGGTCATACAATATATGCAATTGGGCCGCCTCATGGCTGCGTCTAAATTGATTGGGGAAAGCCACCTGTTGTTGCCGGCGAATCTGTTGTAACTTTTGGCGCCGTTCAGTGATTAATTTATTTTCTTCATTCATGATAATTGTGTCTCTGTTAAACCCCTTGCTTCAGGCTGGCTTCAATAAATTTATCCAAATCCCCATCCAGTACCGCTTGGGTGTTGGTGTTTTCCACACCGGTACGAAGGTCTTTTATGCGTGATTGATCCAACACATAGGATCGTATTTGACTGCCCCAGCCGATGTCCGATTTATCATCTTCCACTGATTGCGACTGTTCACTGCGTTTTTGCATTTCCAATTCATACAAGCGTGACTTAAGCTGCTGCATGGCAGTGGCTTTGTTTTGATGTTGTGATCGGCCGTTTTGGCATTGCACCACGGTATTGGTAGGCACGTGGGTAATCCGCACCGCAGATTCGGTTTTATTCACATGCTGGCCACCGGCACCGGATGATCGATACACGTCAATACGCAAATCAGCAGGATTGATGTCAATTTCAAAATCATCATCAATTTCAGGTGACACAAACACCGCTGCAAAACTGGTGTGCCGTTTATTGTTAGAATCAAAGGGTGACTTACGCACCAGCCGATGAACACCCGTTTCACTGCGTAACCAGCCGTAGGCATAATCACCTTCCACTCGAATGGTGGCTGATTTGATGCCGGCCACGTCACCGGCCGACACTTCCATTAGTTCAGCCTTCCAGCCACGGGATTCAATCCAACGCAAATACATTCGCAGCACCATATTGGCCCAATCTTGCGCCTCAGTGCCTCCGGAACCGGATTGAATGTCCACAAAGGCGTTATTGGCATCCATGTCGCCTGAGAACATCTTCTGGAACTCCATGCGTTCGACTTTTTGCTGAATCTCCGCCAGCATGTCAAGGACTTCTGAAAAGCTGTCGACATCGTCCTCTTCATCCACCAGGCCCAGAAACGCATCAGCATCCTCCAGCGCCACTTGTAACTCCTCTAAAGTGGACACCACATCATCTAAGCGTGCCCGTTCTTTGGACAAGTTTTCTGCTTTTTCTTTGTTGTTCCAGACATCTGGATTTTCTAACTCTAAATCGACTTCCTCTAATCGCTCTTTCTTGCCATCATAGTCAAAGATACCTCCTCAACGCATCCACACGCTGTTTGAAGTCTTCAATTTGAGCTTCTTGTGGGGCTGTTTCCATATATTATCCTTCACGGGTTATTTTTTGTTTCAATTCCCATCGTTCCTGGGCGTCAATACATAATGTGGCAATGGGTCTTGCAATCAATCTTGGCAAGCCAATTTCTTCATCGGTTTCTTCACAGTAACCATAATCGCCGGATTGAATTCGATCCAGGGCTTTATTAACTTTTTTCAGCAATTTCCGATAGCGGTCTCGGGTTCTTAACTCAAAGGTGTTTTCTGTTTCTCGCGAGGCCCGTTCCGCTTCATCACTGACATCACGGGCTTCGGCGCGCAAGTTTGCAATGGTTTCATTGGATTCGTTCAATAACTCTTCTTTCCATTGTTCAATTCTGCGACGAAAATATTCAATGTGTTTATCACACATATATTCTTCTTTTTCACTGGGCACATAGCCATCAGGTAAATCTAACTTAGGGGTATAAGCTTCAGGCAAATCGTTAATACTTCTTTCAGCCATAATTGTCTCCTTTATATGCCACCGATTGCGGCGTACATGCTAAAATATGGATTCATGGTTTATTTTTTCAGGGATAGATTCAATCCATCACATGAACAAATTTAGCCGAACTTTATACCTGAAACCGACCCAAAGAACAACTGTTTTTAATGATAAGATCACTATTCATTCAACTTTTGAGAGGCTATCAGTTGCTTATCAGCCCGTTTCTTGGCAACCGTTGTCGATTTTACCCCAGCTGTTCTGAATACATGATTATTGCGGTGCGTCGGTTTGGTGTGTTTAAAGGCACAATTATGGGCTTTAAACGCCTTGGCCGATGCCATCCTCTGTCTGAAGGCGGGGTTGATCCGGTACCGGAATCATCATCTTCGGCACAATCAGAAAAACCTAAGCAAAACCTTAATTCTGATTAAAACATCGCACAAAACCCTGGGATAGACAAGGCATGCCTTGTCTAACAAATCCAACTATTCTATTTCATTTTCCAAACCATCTGCCACTGCTTTGTTCACCCGCTGATTTAACAGCGCCATTGGCACGGCACCACCCATTAATACCCAATCATGGAAATCTTTGAGCGAAAATGCTTCACCCAATTGTTGCTGAGTAAATTGCCGCAGCTTGAGCATTTCAATCATGCCGAGCTTGTAACCCAAAGCCTGACCCGGCCATACCATATAACGTTCGACTTCAGCCACGGCATCAGATTCAACCACGGCACCCACCGTTTTCATATAATCAATGGCTTGTTCGCGGCTCCATTTTTTATGGTGTAAACCGGTGTCCACCACCAAGCGTACAGCACGAAATAATTCCGCTTTTAAGCGCCCCACATCACCCATTACATCGTCTTTATACTGACCCATTTCCTTAGCCAAAAGCTCAGAATATAAGGCCCAGCCCTCACTGTAGGCATTAAAAGACGCAATCCGCCTAAGCAGAGGTAAATCTGCCTGCGCCAAATTTAGGGCAATCTGCCAATGGTGTCCCGGATTGGCTTCATGGTAAGTCAGGGTTTTCATTTCAAAGGTGGGAACGGCTTTAATATCCCGTAAATTAATCCAGTAGATACCCGGTTGGCTGCCATCGATACTGGGTGATGAATACATGCCGCCGGGCGCTGAAGCCTCACGCGATTTTGGAAATTTGCGGACTTCAATGCCATAGGGTGGTGATTGATTAAAGACCTCAGCCAATTTGGGTGTGAATTCATCAATATAACGGTTTAAATCCGCAATCAAATTTAATCGACCTTGTTCACTGTCGGCATATAGATAATCTGAATTATGATTAATGGCGATAATGCGTTCTGACACCGAACCTTCCTCATAACCCTGAGATTTAAGTAAAGTGTCTAATTCGGCGTTAATTCGTTCAACCTCATCCAAACCCACTTGATGAATCGCATCAGGCGTTAAATCAGTATCACCCAAGGTTTTAACCGCCTCTCGATAATAGGCGGCCCCATTGGGTTGTGCCCAAATACCGGCCTCGGGTCTGGCTTTAGTTAATAATTGCTGTTGTAAATGAATCAGCAAACCATAAGAACCATAGACATTTTGTTCAATGGCCTGTTCGGCTTGCGCCAATAAATCATCGCGACGTTCAGCCGATAATTCACTTATTTGCGGTAATTCTTTGCTTAATCGCTGATACAGCGGATGTTCCTGCACCGCTGGTGCCACAAAACTCTCCAGCCCTTTAATGGCCTGTTCCACAATTACTTTCGGCGGGATCCAGTCCTGACTGACATCCGCATCGAGTTTCGCCACCACCGACTGTACAAAACCGTCAAAGGCTTCCAAACGCGCAATATAAGCCAACACATCCGCTTCGGATTGAAGCGGCTGGTTGGTAACAATTTGATTGGGCACATCAATTAACGGCCCATTGATTTGATTGACAATAAACGGCGACAAACCCATCCATGGATCAATATAACCGATCGAAAAATCATCCGACCCGGCATAATAACGATTGAGGTGCATCATCACCGCTTTATTCTCAGCAGCTTGTCCCTGCTCTACTTGTTTTACTTCAATCCGTTTGTTCAGCTCTCTAAAGCGGTTGCGAAGTTGCACTTCCGCTGCCGGACTGTAATCGCCTAATTTAGATTGAAAATCCTCACCGGCCAAACCCTCATCCACCCCCAAAACAGTGGCATAAGTTGGTCTGGTTTTTAGCAGGTTTTGGGCACTTTGTTGATACAAGCTTGACAGCACATCAGCCATCATATCTTGCTTAGTATCGCTAATTTGAACTTGCTGTTGTACTGTGTCTTTGTCCGCTTTGTTTTGTTGGTCACTAACACTACTTTCATCATCTTGCTGACAGGCGCATAAGCCCAATATCAGCATGATATACATCACTGTGCGCATAATTAGGTACTCGAATTGTGAAATGCTTAATATTAGCCCAAGGCCATCAACAAAACCATTTATTTACCGATTCAATCAGATTATTGTTCAATAACGCGGGCTTTTGATTTGAGTTGATGGGAAAAGCCGTACTGTGCCAAAATTCCCGGTTGTGCATCGGTATTGGTAAAACGTATTAAGGTCACACCAATTACAGGCAAACCCATGACATGAACCGGCTGATTGGTATGAATATTTGTGCCAATCAATGGCCGTGTATTGAGAAATTTAGATTGGACAAAGCCATTTTCTGTACCCTCTTGCACATTTCCACCAATATGGTAATTGTTAGATCCTGTAATCTCCGGTTGTCTTGGATTTATAGGGTGGCGCATCATTGACTGAACAAAAACACTGCCACAATATGCAGGTTCTGGTGATGGCGGAGTAGGAATGCCAACTCCAACACCTGGACTTTCAATTTTGCTTTCTCGATCAAAGATACTGACAACCATTTTTGAACCTCCATATTTGTCTCTGGTACAAGCATCCACATTTGCATCAGCCGTATACGGTGCCTCAGCTGTCAGAGAATCAAAATCAATATAGAACCGTCTTGTGGGTTGTGTATACACCGTTTCAGCTTTCCCTAACACACCTGAATCCAAAGCATAGGTGGCGATAAGTTCATCTGCCATTAATACCGCACTGACCGCATCGATTCCCCGCTCAAAGCTCAACTGATACGGCTTTTCATCGGTAAGCACGGTCGCTTTAGGTACAGCCGCATCTAAAGACAGTGTGCTATCGTCCGGCGGCGCATGGGCGATGGTCCCCTCCGCAAAAAAATCCGCTAAAGCCACTACCGGAATCGAATAATTAACACCACTGGCCACATGTATTAAGTCGGCTTCCGCCATAAGACCTCCGCTTACCGGCGCTAAATCTTGATTAACATTACCACCGGAAGCTTCATGCCACTGACCACCTTCCTGCCAGGCATTATCTAAGGCTGAGCAATTTTTTGGTACACCGTTAATTTGTTTAACAAAATCAGCTGTATCCCCTTGGAGTTCACCCATCTCAATAATTTCAATAAATCCCTCACGGGTGCGCTGTAAATCTTGCGGACCATCGACTAAACTGCTGGGAGAAAATTCAGTAAAATATTTATTGAAAAGTGGTGCGCATGAATTATCAAAAGCTGCCATAGCACCTGAAGCTTGGCCCTCAAAACCTGTAGCAGTGGAATTCATGGAACCCATCACAAAGGTCCAGGTATCATAGGCACCCAGATAAACATTGTATGACAGCACTGCATGGCCATTAAGGCCTTCACGAACAGTGATTTTGATTGCTTTGGCTGTTCCTTTGGTGTTTGTAACACTGACCAGAGTATTGAGATTATTATTGACCGAATAATAAGGCACGATCAACACCTCACCCATGCCCTGATGATTTACATAAACCGCCGAAGCATGGCAGGAAATTAGCAACAATACAACAATGATAAATTTTTTCATGGTAGGATTTTTAGTCATATGTCCTATTGTAACAGTAGTTTAATACATGATTTATTAATTAGATATTTCTATAGATTTTATGCTGAATAATTCTTACAAGTTAAGCCATTGACCTTATTACCAATACTGAGAAGCGCTGATGAAAGTATTTTTTATCACCCAAACAGTCTAAAGTCTGTGAATACCATAATAAGTGGTTTATTCTTGTGAAATATTGGCTGTACAATTATCCTAAAACTTTAATATGTATGAATATATGAGCCAAAAATATACTTTAATCTTTATTTTGTTTAAATATTAAAATTACATGGTCAGGCAAAAAAAGATTATGGATAAAATCCTGTTCCTTGGACCGGTTCCAAATCGCTTGAACATCTTGAACAGAATTACCGTTGTAAATACCGCTCCAATCAACAAAAGTGCCGTCATCATTAATCACGTGAGCAGTGAACCGATAAATACCATTATCTTGATGCAAATGATAGAATCCGGAATCTGTGGTTCCTTTCACATGCCAATGAAGCTGACCATTTGAAAATGACAAGGTGCCTTTGACACTGAATATCCCCAACAAACCACGAGCCTTGATTTTACCTGGAAATGATTGCCCTTCAATCACCGAACTATCGATTAGTTGTGGCGTGTTTATTTGTAAGGCAGGCTCAAAAGGAAACACCTGCAATGTAATAAAAACAAGCACAGAAATTATTTTCCGGTTAATCAAACAAATACACATACCCAGCTCGTCAAGGTCCCCCAAACATCTATCATATTAACATCACCTTAAATCAAGACATTAATTTAAAATCGCACATTCATGCAATTCTGTACTGACCACAATTATTTTAACAAGTTACTTGGCAAAAGTTCAAGCCAAAGATAAACCAGGTAAAATACCTCAGTGATAAAAAAGTCACTAAAATTAAATTTTTTACCTTTTTTTCATCACTTCTCAGGTTACAATGGTTTTTAATCCAGGGACTAAAAATGATGAACTTTCACATTTTCTTTAAAATATTAACCTTGCTTACTTTTACCGGTGTTTTGTGGGCGCAAGATGATGTGCCTGATAATCACCGAATGCGTTTAGGGGTGGCGGCAGTCAGCAGTAACAGTTTGTACCTTGGCGGTGAACGACAAAATGTGGTGTTCCCGGCTTTTGATTATGAGTATGAAAATTTCTATTTCCAGGCCGGTGATGTGGGGTATAAAATTCTGGATGAAAAAGTATGGCAGTTGGATGTCGGATTAAGTGTTGACTTTTCCGGGGATGTGGATCGCGGTGATTCGCCGTTATTTGCTCACTTACCGGATTTACATTATCCACTCTATTCCTTTGTCACTTTTGGCGCTTTGACCGATTATGGCTTATTTGATGTCCGTTATGACCATGAAATCAATCATAAACACAACGGCCACATTATTTCGGCCTCTTATACCGCTTTCTTCAAACTCAAGGACTGGCGTTTTTATCCAAAACTCAGCCAGCGGCGTTACAGCGCTGAATTCGTTGATTATTTTTATGGTGTTGCTGCTGAGTTTGCCAGTACGGAAATTCCTGCTTATCGGGGTCAACAAAGTGATGTCACCGAATTATCAGTGACCATTCTCAAAAATATTACCCCCAAATGGTATTGGGTGAGCAGTGTTCGTAATCAGTGGTTTAATGATGAAGTCAGAAACAGTCCGTTGGTCGATGATGACCAACGGTTGTCTGTTTTTATGGGCGTTTTATACGAGCTTTTTTAACGGGACCCGCTCAGGCTTGTAAAGCCGCTTCGATGTCCCGGGTTAGTTTTTCCGGCTTGGTAGTGGGTGCATAACGCTTCAACGGCTTGCCATCTTTACCGATGAGAAATTTGGTGAAATTCCATTTTATTTTATCGCCTAAAGTGCCTGAGAGTTCGTCTTTAAGGTACTTAAATAATGGGTGGGCGTCATCGCCATTGACATCAATTTTATTAAACATCGGAAACTCAACCCCGTAATTCACCTCACAAAATGAATTGATCTCCTCAGCATCACCGGGTTCCTGAGCACCAAACTGATTACAAGGAAAGCCTAACACGGTAAAACCTCGATTTTTATAGTTTTCGTACAACTCTTGTAAACCTTTATACTGTGGGGTAAAACCACATTTGCTGGCGGTATTAACCACCAACACCACCTGACCTTTGTAGTCAGCTAAACTGCGCGTATCACCGGTTAAGGTCTCCGCATGAAACTGGTAAAAATTACTCATAATCAACCCACCTTTAATAAAAGTATACAATCTATAGACTCGCCAAGCTATTTAGGCGAAACAAATGAAGTCCCAAGAACATTCCTTATTTGGGGACAAAAAAACCAAAAAGCAAGTCATTGCTTTTAATCAATCCGTTAAAATAACTCGTATTAAAACACCAGATTTTCTTATCCCAAAATAATTAAAGTATTTGACTCGTATTGTAAATTGGCAGCAATGCTTATATTGGTTACAATGTAATTTCTTTTTAAACCACAGTTCTAACGTGTCCGAACATCACCACCACGATCACAGCATCAACGTCAACCAAGACAATAAAAGACGGGTATTTGTTGCCATGGTGCTCACCTTGGGATTTATGCTGGCAGAAGTGATTGGTGGCTTGTTATCAGGTTCTTTGGCTTTGTTGGCCGATGCCGGGCATATGTTGAGTGATGGTGTTTCTCTGTTATTGTCATGGCTGGCCTTTATTTACAGTGATAAACAGGCTGATTTTAAGCGGACTTTTGGCTGGCACCGTTTTCAGACTTTAGCGGCCTTTGTTAATGGTTTAAGTTTGCTGGTGATTGCTGCATGGATTATCTGGGAAGCGGCCTGGCGGTTTTATCAGCCGGTCGAAATCATGGCCAAACCGATGTTTATTATTGCCGTACTTGGACTTCTTGTGAATGTCGTTGTCTTTAAAATTTTGCAAGGCGGGGATCACGATAATTTAAATCTAAAAAGTGCCATGATTCATGTTATGGGTGATTTACTCGGCTCAGTGGCGGCCATTGTTGCTGCTGTACTAATCTATTTCTATGCTTGGAATTGGGCTGATCCACTGCTGTCCTTACTGGTGGCAATGTTAATTATTCGATCAGGCTGGCAGGTGGTTAAAAAAGCAACCCATATATTACTGGAAGGCTCACCAAACAATATTGACACTGACGCCGTTAAAAACAAAATCATTGCAGACATTAAAACCGTTATCGATGTCCATCACATCCACACCTGGTCTTTAACCAATGATAAGCACCTGATGTCCTTACACATCAAGGTCGATGAACATGTCGATGATTATGATGTTCTGAGAGAAATTAAAGAACTGATTGAGCGAAATTTTCCGATATTCCACACCACCATTCAAATCGAGCATTTAGACTGTCCTGACGATGCCTGCAGGTAGCTGACAACTCCGCCCAGCTTAACTTACACCCCCAATCATGTTACAATGTTTGTTTAATTCTTAGAGGATATTCACCATGAAAATTAAAGCCGCTGTGGCCTGGAAGGCCGGTGAACCCTTGCGTATTGAAGAAATTGATTTGGCCGGTCCAAAAGCCGGTGAAGTTCTGATTAAAATGGTTGCCACCGGCGTCTGTCACACCGATGCCTACACCTTATCGGGAGATGACCCTGAGGGCTTGTTTCCGGTGGTACTCGGCCATGAAGGTGGTGCCATTGTGGTGGAAACCGGCACCGGCGTTACCTCTGTGCAAAAAGACGATCATGTGATACCCCTTTATACGCCTGAATGTGGCGAATGTAATTTCTGCACATCCGGGAAAACCAACCTGTGCCAGGCAATTCGTGAAACCCAGGGTAAAGGTCTGATGCCCGATGGCACCAGCCGCTTATCCAAAGATGGAAAAATGATTCATCATTATATGGGCACCTCGACTTTTGCTGAGTATGCTGTAGTCCCCGAAATTGCCTTGGCTAAAATTAACAAACAAGCCCCATTAGATAAAGTCTGCTTGCTCGGTTGCGGTATCACCACCGGAATTGGTGCCGTCACCAATACCGCCAAAGTGGAACCCGGTTCAACCGTGGCTGTCTTTGGTTTGGGCGGTATCGGTCTGGGTGTTATTCAAGGCGCGGTACTGGCCGGAGCCAAACGCATTATTGGTATTGACATTAATCCCGATAAATTTGAATTCGCCCGACAAATGGGCGCCACCGATTTTATCAACCCGAAAGAACATGATGCGCCGATTCAAGAGGTTATTGTCGATGCCACCAATGGTGGTGTGGATTATTCTTTTGAATGTGTCGGCAATGTGAATTTAATGCGCTCGGCTTTGGAATGTTGTCATAAAGGCTGGGGGGAATCAGTGATTATCGGTGTCGCCAGTGCCGGTCAGGAAATTTCCACCCGACCTTTCCAATTGGTCACCGGACGGGTTTGGCGCGGTTCTGCTTTTGGCGGCGTGAAAGGTCGCAGCCAGCTTCCCGGGATGGTGGAACAATATATGAGAGGTGACATAAAAGTCGATGAATTTATCTCTCACACCATGCCACTTGAGGAAATTAACAAAGCCTTTGAACTTATGCACAAAGGTGACGGCATTCGTTCCGTCATCACTTTTGATTGAGGTATTCAATATGGATACAATAAACAAACACCGTTGTTTCGACGGTGAATTAGGATTTTATAAACACGACTCTAAAGTCAATAATGCACCCATGACCTTTGCGGTCTATATGCCGCCACAAGCAAAGAAGAAACGGGTTCCGGTGCTGTTTTTCTTATCCGGCTTAACTTGTACTGAAGAAAATTTTATGGCCAAAGCCGGTGCCCAACAATACGCGGCCCAACACGGCATTGCCTTAGTGAGTATGGATACCAGCCCCCGGGATTTAGGCTTGCCTGGTGAAGATGACAGTTATGATTTCGGCTCCGGTGCCGGTTTTTATGTGAACGCCACCGAACAACCCTGGGCCAAGCATTATCAGATGTATGATTATGTGGTGGATGAACTCCCGGCCCTGATATACGAACAATTTCGAGTGGATAAAGACCGCGTTGGTATCTTCGGCCATTCCATGGGTGGCCATGGTGCTTTGGTTATTGCTTTGAGAAATCCCGCTCAATACCGCTCAGTCAGTGCTTTTTCACCCATTGTTGCTCCGATGCACAATGACTGGGGTAAAAAAGCCTTTAGTGGTTATTTAGGTGATGATGAAAGCACATGGGAAAAATACGACACATGTGAGCTAATAAAAACCACCAACACCAATATACCTCTGTTTGTGGATCAGGGTATGCGTGATAATTTTCTCACCGAATATTTACAGCCGGAACGTCTCCAAGCGGTGTGTCAAGAGCAAAATCACCCATTAACCCTACGCAAACATGACGGTTATGACCACAGCTATTACTTTATCAGCACCTTTATCGAAGACCATATTAAGTATCACGCTGATTTACTGTTGGCTTAAACCATAAAAAGTGCGGATATAACAACCGCGCTTTTTCCTCTGCGGCAGAAAATTACACCACATAGAACAAGCCGAACAGCACATACAACAGCACACTCAAGACTGCACCAAGCAACGCATATGGTAATTGTGTTTTGACATGATCCAATAAATCACAACCGGCTGCCAATGACGCAATAACGGTGGTGTCAGAAATCGGCGAGGCATGATCACCAAACACTGAACCACCCAAAACTGCACCCAGCACCAGACCCGGTGAGATGCCCAGCGTAATTGCCAAAGGAATGGTAATCGGAATTAAGATACCAAAAGTCCCCCAGGAAGTCCCGGTGGTGAAAGAAATAAAGCCCGACAACACAAACACCAGCGCCGGAATGGCCCAAACCGGAATAAAATCACCGATGGCGGAGGCCACAAATTCGCCTGTTTTTAAATCCCCCATGGCACTGGATAAAGCAAAAGCCAATAACACCAAAGCCACTAAAGGCAGTAATTGCCCCATACCGCTAAAAACCTGATTCATGAGCTCTTTGGTCGGCTTTTTCGCATCAAAGCGCAACAAGGCAAAAGCCAGTATGGTGGCCAATATCACTGACCACAGCACTGATTCAGCACCGGAGCCTTGTCGTAAATCACCATCACCCGTGAGGTACATAAATAACAATATACTAAACACCATCAGAATCAACGGCCATAACATATAGCGTTTTTTGGTGGCGGCCGGCAATGATTTACTGGTTTCTGTGACCGCGCAATCATTCTCCATGGTCTTCAGCGGGCCATAGACGCGGGTGCTGATGACCGTATAAAACACTAAAATTAAAGCAATGATGGCATAAAAATTAAAGCCTATGCTACTGACCATCACCGCCACCGGATCGGTCACACCGGTGTCTTGGACATAACCCAAAATCGCTGCACCCCAGCCATTGAGTAAAATCAACACACTGATGGGCGCACAGGTGGCATCAATAATATAGGCCAAACGCAATCGACTCATGTTAAAACGATCAAATAAATCCTGCGATGAAATTCCTGCGGTCAGAACGCTCATATTGGTGTCGATAAAAATGCTGCTGCCCAAAATGGCCGGAAGCATCCCGGCTTTTCGCTGACTGTTGACCCATCGTTTATGGGTGAGCCAATCCACAAAAGCTGTCACCCCACCGGAAATTTTAATCAACTGAATCAATCCCCCAATAAGCAAGCTAAAAAGCAGAATACGGGTGTTATAAGCACTGCCAAAAACACCAACAATACGGTTCACCGTGTCGGTAAAGGCAAAGATTGGATTACCACCAACTAAAATCAAAGACGCCGTAAAAATAGCCAGTAACAAGGCAATGGTCACTTCTCGATGCCATATGGCATAAATAATCGCCACCAAAGGTGGCAGGATACTTAACCAACCCATGGTGGTCGTATA
>QQUO01000196.1 GCA_008501575.1 Pseudomonadota bacterium | reverse complement strand
CTTAGATTCACATGAGCAGTTGAAAATATTTATGGATATTAATCAAAATCAAAAAGCTGTTAGTCCTAATTTAAGGCTTTTGCTTGATGAGGATTTGCATTGGAAATCACAAATTGCTGCCTACAGATTAAAAGCCTTGAAGGCATCTATTGTGAGAGAGTTATCTTCATCTACTAAAAGCGTACTTTATAATAAAATTTCGATAGGTGAAGATTCAGCTCTTCTGAAATTCAAACCATTTATAACTGCTCTTGGAAGTTGCGGATTAATACCCAAGGCTAGAGGTAACAAATATACAGAGTTTACTAACTCATCACTCTATGATGTAAATAATCATAACCATGAAAAAGAAATGTATAAAGCTAAAATAAGGATTGTAGCTTTTATTCAGTATTGTTATGAATATGTTGAAGAAAATTATAGAAATATATATGAAGCAGAGGATTTTTTTATCTTGTCTAATAGAGGAACTTTTGCATTTATTTCAATAATTGGTTCGTTAAATTCTTTTGTGAGCAGAAAATATGGGCTGAAAAACAGTAGCTCAAGTGAAGAAAGGTTTAAATATATTAAAAAATATATTGATGCTTTAATGCGTGGAATTAATAAATTAAGTGAAGAAGAAAAAAAGGAAAAATTAAGTTTACTAGGAGCTGGAGCAGATAAAAAATGGTTTATATTCTTTATGTCTCTTATTAATGAAATTCATTCTGAATATGAACCTAAAGTGCTTGTTGACTGGAAAGAGCGTCAAGATAAAGATCTTTTGAACGAAGGAAGAATAGTTGGAGAGGAAATTGAAAAATTTATCAAAAAAACTATTTTAAACAATCTTAGTATATTATTTGGTGATAATTGGGAATTAGAAATAAGTAATATTAAACAAAATTGTATGGTTCTAGCCGAGAAAGAAAAAGAAAAAAATTATAAGGAAGGTTTAGGAAAAAAGGAAGTTAGGTGGACTGATATGTTTACAATTAATGACTATAAAACCATAATTGAAAAATTCTGGACAACCAAGCCTGAAGGTGCTGAAATCAAAACTTTTGAACAAATATTTGCTATTGATATAGGCGAAAAATTTAATAGTAAAAAAGAAAAAACTAAGTGGATTTCATTGTTTAATTCATATAGAAATATATGGGCTCATGCAGGCACAAAAGAGTCAGGTTTGAATAAGAATGAAGTAAGTTTGTTAAAGAAAATCCATTCGCATTTAATTAAATAAATGTTAAAATCTTATTATAAATCAAGAGACAGAAGCTTTAACCTGTTAAAAGGAAATTCTACAAAACTTTTGAATGAATTCGATTTCAAATTCGATATGATTTTCGCAGATCCGCCTTACTTTCTTTCCAATGATGGTTTATCAATTCAAAGCGGCGAAATAGTTTCAGTCAATAAAGGTAAATGGGATAAATCAAGAGGCTTTGAATACATCAATAATTTCAACAGAGAATGGTTGAAGCTCGCTAGGGATAAACTTAAAGATAATGGCACCATTTGGATCAGCGGGACCATACACAATATTTTCAGTGTGGGTCAATTACTAACTGAACTCGATTTTAAAATTCTCAATATTGTGACTTGGCAAAAGACCAATCCTCCTCCTAACTTTTCTTGTCGTTTTTTTACGCATTCAACAGAACAAATTATCTGGGCCAGAAAATTAAAGAAAGTACCGCATTATTATAATTACGAATTAATGAAACAATTAAATGACGGCAAACAAATGAAAGATGTTTGGCAGTTACCCGCGATTGCGCCCTGGGAAAAAAGCTGTACGAAGCACCCGACTCAAAAACCCTTATCAGTCTTAACGCGCATCATATTGGCTTCAACACGACCTAGTGCCTGGATTTTAGATCCTTTCTCTGGTAGCAGCACCACCGGAATAGCTGCAAATCTTCTCAATCGAAAGTATGTTGGTATAGATACAGAAAAAGAATACCTTGATATTGCCATTGCTCGAAAAAAAGAAATTGAGGATACAGAAACTGCTGATTTATATCGCTCTAAGATCAAAGGATTTCATAATAACAAGGAGTTAAATAAATATCTTATGGAAGAAGAAGCTGAGCAATATAATAAACTTTGTCCTGAATTTATTTAAACTAATTAACATCATGAAAAATAGGAAGGGTGCATAAAATTAAAAAAAATTAAACCAATAATGAAACCCCAAACCATCCAAATATTTTTCCCCGAAGGCGCACCGACTTCCGCTAAAGAAGCCGAGCTCACCAATCGCCTGATCAAAACCATATGGTTTCCGCGGACGGCGATGGCTAATCCCGTTAAACATTAAATCAATCAAATATATTGTCCTCACTAATAAAAATAGATAGAGAAATTTAAATGACGAATTGGAAAGAATCAAAACAAAAGTTTTTAGAAAGATGGCCACTTGAAAAAGTTAAAAGTTTAACCTTAGAAGAATATACTAATACTGAAAGAAATGATTCTTTTACCTATTGGATGGAAACCAGAACTGAAGATGTTATAAGCATGTGGGGTGGTTCGGCTTATAAATTCGGTGTTTTTAAAAGAAATCCCGAAGCTGAACAAAAGCAATTACAAAGCAACCAAAAGAGTGATGGCGTATATGGTTGGTATTCAAAATATGGCGATTCACCTGAAGTAGCTTTTTCAGAAGTAAAGAACCAACTAATTAAGACTATTAAATCGGCACAAAATGAAGATTTTCATGAAATTGATGGCATTGACTTAGGACACTCATTCAAATGGAAGATAGCATACATGTATGCGCCTGAGAACACTTTGTTAAGGTTTGTAAAGGACGGCGCACTTAAATATTTAAGTCGAAAATTATTAGATAAAAAACATAAAAAAACATCTGAAACGTATCGACAGTTAGTTAAAGCTAAACCTGAAAATGAATCATTTGACGATTATTCATCAAGATTGTGGGATATGTTCGATAAGAAAGATAAATTAAGTAAGGCCACTGAATCAGATAAGCAAAGTGACGGTTACAAACGCACTCAATCAGAAATAAACACGCCATTAAACCAAATCTTATTCGGACCGCCGGGAACCGGCAAAACCTATTCGAGCGTTATTAAAGCTTTAGCAATTATTGAAGAGAATTCAGAAGCTGAAATAGAAACCGAAGACTATCCGAGGTTGAAAAAAAGATATGATCAGTATGTAAAAGAAGGCCAAATTGTCTTTACCACTTTTCATCAAAGTCTGGCGTATGAAGATTTTGTTGAGGGTATTAAACCCATTGAGCCTGAAAAAGAAGGTGATTCAATTAGTTATAAAGTTGAAGAGGGTATTTTTAAAAGATTATGTATTGAGGCAGGTTTTTCACTGGCGAAAGAAAGTAATTCTGTCTTGATTGATCATGTGGTTGACTTTTCACTGGCGTTTGATGAATTTTCACAACGTATTGAAGAAAAATTATCATCCGGTGAAACGGTTGAACTGAAAACTAAGAATGGTGGAAAGGTTATTGTTGACGGTATATCCTCTCAAGGTAACATTATAGTAAAGCATGTCGGGGGATCCAGAACATATACAGTTTCAAAATCTCGATTAGCGAAGCTTCAAGAGGGCATAGACGATTTAGAAGAGGTCAGTAACATTAATGATGAATTTAGGGCAATAATTGGTGGTAGTAATTCTTCAGCTTATTGGTCAGTTTTAAACTCAATTCAAGAACAATCCTTACACTCAAACTTGAATAGAACGCCTAAAAAATATTCATGGAGCGATAAAGTTCAAGTTGTAAAATCTTTAAAATTGTCAGAATTATCAGGTAAAACGAGTAAGCCGTATATTCTTATCATCGACGAAATAAATCGGGGGATGTGTCGGCTATTTTCGGCGAGTTAATAACATTAATTGAACTAAGTAAACGTGCCGGGAATGAAGAAGGGTTAGAAATTATGTTGCCATACAGCAAAGAACCTTTTAGCGTGCCCAATAACCTTTATATTATCGGCACTATGAACACCGCTGACAGAAGCGTGGAAGCGTTGGATTCGGCTTTAAGGCGGCGTTTTAGTTTTATTGAAATGCCACCGGAACCGGATTTAATAGAACAGGAAAGTGAGCGTTTTATTGACGCAATTGATGAGCCCATTGATTTGGTCAATTTACTGACGGTCATTAATGAGCGGATTGAAGTCCTGTTAGACAGAGACCATTTGATTGGTCACAGTTATTTTATGAAAGTCACTGATATCGCCGGATTAAGGCATGCTTTTTATAATGAAATTATCCCGCTGTTGCAGGAATATTTCTTCGGCGATTACGGTAAGATTTCGATGGTATTAGGTGAGGGCTTTTGTCAGGCTGAGAGCGCGGCTGAAGTTAAGTTTGCCACGGTATCTACACATTATGATGATTATGATTACAGCGAAAAGCTGATATACTATTTTCCCAATCATGAAACCGATGCTGAATTTATCGACGCCATCAACAAACTACTGAATAAGTCGGGTGATGAAAGCCAATAAAACCATCACTGTTTATGAACACGATCGTTTAAAGGTCGGTATGGTTTTTGATACGGGTAATCGAAAAGTTGAGTTTAAACAAAGTCATTTACAAGCCTTAGAAAAGCACTATGGCAATGGTGGTTTAAATTACTACCAGCTCATTAACAAAGGTATAAAATTCAATCAATTTGTCGGTGTTTTACAGGTTGGTGAGCTAACCATTGAAGTGCTACCAAAAGTTGATAAAACGCATGATGAAAATCGTTGGCGGACTTTGTTAATCGGCATGTTAAAAACGGTTGGGACTTTTAATATTCAAGCGCCGAGTTCAGCTGCTTTAAATACAAAAAACAACTTTATACTGGATTTATACTTTGCGCTTTTTCTGAAAGAAGTGGAGTACTTAGTCAACTTAGGCCTGGTTAAGAAATACACGAAAACCGAAGGCCAGTCACTGGCTTTAAAAGGGGCTTTACAGTTCGGGCAACACATCAGCAAAAATCTGGTGCATCAAGAACGTTTTTTCGTGCGTTACAGTAAGTATTCGTACCAACAACCGCTCAATCAAATTTTATTAAAAACCTTAAAACTGCTTAAACGTATTAACTCCAACGCCACTTTGCACAGCCGTATCGGTTCGATGTTACTGCACTTTCCTGAATTACCTGACATCACAGTTAGTGAATCCGATTTTGAGAAAATTATTTATAACCGAAAAACCACGCTTTATAAAGATGCCATCGAAATCAGTCGTTTGTTGCTACTTAATTACCATCCCGATGTCAGTGCCGGTAAAAATTATATTTTGGCCATCATGTTCGATATGAATGCCTTGTGGGAACGTTTCGTCTATATCAGCCTGAGAAAAAACAGAGCTCAGTATCAAAATATAATAGCCCAAGCGCATAAATATTTCTGGCGACCTAAAAAAGGCAATCGCTCAAGTATTCAACCTGATATTGTCATAAAAAACAAAGTTAATGCTGTCAGTGAAAAGCCTCAAACAATTGTATTTGATACCAAATGGAAGAACATTCAATCAAGCAATCCCTCACCGGATGATTTAAGGCAAATGTATGTGTATCATGATTATTTTGATGCAGAAAAAGTGGCTTTGATTTATCCTGGAGAGACTAATCATCAGTTATCAGGGCAGTACCTCAATAAGATCAACGGCCAAGAATCTAATAAAACCTGTGGCATCATTACGATCGGTATCCATGAGAATATTAAGGTATGGCAAAATGAAATTTGTAAGCAACTAAATGGTTGGATGTTTAACGCATTACACAACCACCTCAGTTAAATAACTTAGTCGCCCCTGAACGATTTCGATGCCTGTCCTTAGTTAGAGTTAAACGGCTGGCCAGAATGGAAAGACAAAAAAGGCCACAGTTGTTGCAAATTTTGCAACATGTTGGATTTGATGACATTCGGATTGATTGAAAAAGTCAGTAAAAGCCATGATAGGCATGTCATTAAAATATAAATAGCTTACAAATTGATATTTTAATTTTAAATTAACAACAACCGCTAGTTCTCAAAACAGCCAAATGTGAAATAAGCTGGTCGCTATCCTAGATAACAGATGAAATCCATATTAACGGTTTAAATATTCTCCTATATGCGGCGAATAACGCCGCAAAAGCACTATCTAAGTAAACTTATTTAGCTTTTTTAGTTTATAATTGTGCTTTACTGCGGCGATTAGTGCCGCATCAACTGATACTTTTAAACCTAATTATGCGTGAACAGAATAAATTAGAACGGATCTTACCTTTGGGTTTAGTCGCTACCCGAGCCTATATATTGGCACAGGGTATCGAGCGGCATAGGTTCGATAATGCGGTCAAGTCTGGGAAATTAAAGGCGGTTAGTAGAGGTGTCTATATACGCGAGGGATTACCTATAACCTGGCAAGGTGTGATGTCTTCTTTGGCCATGTTAAATCCTGAAAATCCAGCTTATGTTGGTGGTGTTTCGGCCATCCAATTAAGTGGCTTTGGGCATTATGTTCAAGATTTGACAGTGGTTCATGTTTATTCCAATTCGCCTAAGCCAAGTTGGATAGATGGACTTGATTTGTCCGTTGAATTTAAATGGCATGGTTGCAAAAGGCTTTGGCGTGATTTGGATGTGGATGTTTTACAAGTTCAACAGTGGAGAGATGATGTATCTGTTTATTTTCAGGCTTCAGTTGAACAGGCTTGTTTGGAGCTTTTGTCTGGTGTTCCTCACAGTGTGAGTTTTGACTATGCGGATATGTTGTTCCAAGGATTAACATCGATGTCTCCGAAAAGATTAGATGGCATGCTAAAGCGTTGTAACAGTATTAAGGCCAAACGATTGTTTTTCTGGTTTGCGCAACGTCACAATTTTCAATGGTCGAAAAAACTAAAATCATCTGATTATGATTTGGGTAGTGGTAAACGGGTTATCGCTGAACAGGGGCGCCTGGACAATGAGTTAATGATAACGGTGCCCAGTTCATGGTGAAGGTTTATCAACAACAAGTTAAGTTGGTGATTCAGCTTCTGGGCTTGGTGGATACAGAAACGTGTTTCGCTTTAAAAGGTGGCACAGCAATTAATTTATTTGTTGAGGATTTACCACGTTTGTCGGTCGATATTGATTTGGTTTACTTACCAGATGAAGCACGGAATGAGGCATTGGATCGCATTCGTGAAGCGTTGGATCGTTTGGCCAAAAAAATCTCAGAGCAGTGGCAAATGGCTCAAGTCATTAAAGCATATGATGACAAGAATGATGCTTTGCGCTTAGTGGTTCAGCATGATGGTGTGGTGGTTAAAATTGAATTATCACCGGTGTTACGTGGAACTGTTTATGAGCCTAAAAGGTTGTCTGTGATGCCTTCGGTTGAAGACCGGTTTGGTTATGCGGAGATGAACGTGGTGTCGAAAGCTGATTTATATGCCGGTAAAATGTGTGCCGCGCTCGACAGACAACACCCACGGGATTTGTTCGATGTGATGTTGTACTTCAGACACAATGAATGGGATACAGCATTGCGCAAAGCATTTCTGGTTTACCTCATAAGTCACCCACGGCCTATCAGTGAATTATTAAATCCACATTTGAGGCCATTAAAAGCATTGTTTGATGCTGAGTTTAATGGCATGGCATTTGTAGAGGTGAGTTTAGATGAATTAATCAAAACGAGACAACAACTTATTGATACCATAATGAGCTCACTAACAGGTGATGAAAGAAAGTTTTTGTTGTCGTTTCAAAACAGTCAGGCAGATTGGTCGTTACTGGGATTAGATGCCGTAGATCGCTTTCCGGCCATACAATGGAAAATGTTAAATATCAAAAAAATGACAAGCAATAAGTTAACACAAGAATTAGAAACGCTAAAAAATATTTTAGGGATTGAGTAATCATAACCACCCATTTAATCAATAATAAGGGACTGGCATTCTTTAGATAATTTAAGCCGTTTATTTGATTGATAGACCATTAACTACCTGGTTGTTTACAGATAATTTTGAAAGGATTTTGACTGAGGTGTAGTCACACTATAGACTTGGTTGGTTATTAATGTTGATTCTGGTGTATGTCCTTAGTTTGATCATGACAATAATTATGTTTGGCACTTCAGGAAAAATAAGGCTCAGACTCTTTCCAAGTCTGAGCCTTCAGGATTTAATTGATAGCCTTTTCCATGAAAACAGCGTCCATTGAACTGCCATTACTTAACAGTTGTTTGGCTTCCTCAATTTTTTTGTAACCCATGCTTTTATAGAATGAAATTGAGTTGATTGAAGCTTTGAGGTGTAGTTTATCGACAGCTTTTTTGTTAGCGAATCGCTCAATTTTATTTAACAATCGAGTTCCTATGCCGATACCTGCGTGTTTGGGGTCAACGTACAATGATCTGATGCATTGCTCAGCGATCAAGTATATGGCTATACCCAATACTTTACTTTTTTTATTGGTGGCCACAAAACAACGAACGTTGTCATTTTTAATAAAAGCAGCCAACCATTGAATTCTTTCACTGTTTGGTTTAGGTGACCAAGCAGATAAGATCTGTTTGGTATAATCTTCTTTAGGTATGGATTGAACCGCTTTAAATTGAACGGTTATCATGTCTTTGGCGTCTTTAGGACTCGCGGCCCGGTATTCTATTTTATTTGTCATATCTATTTATACTAGCACATTGGCAAGTAGATTTGGAATGTTAATTAAAATAGTTCATTTAAGACTAAACATTTCATTGAATCGAATACAACTTTCGTAACCAAATAAAATATATGTGAAATAACGGTGGACAGGCATTCATTAAGAAAATTTAGGCAGTCTATTTGAACAATGTCATGGTTAAATTATTGGCTACTGACTGGTCATGTAAAAGCATATTACTAATCTTTAAAATTCTGTCGTAATTATCGCTTAAGCATCAAGAGGTTATCGATTTCGATGCCTGTCCTTAGTTAGTTCGTTTTTTTGGGAGTGAAGCATTAAATATGACTCGGTTTTAGCGCAAAAGTTACTGTTTTCGTTGACAGCAAGTTCTGAATGACAATATTATAAATATTCATGTCTGAGGGGGATCTCATGAAGAAAGCATTAATTCTACTGTTTTTTGCAGGAACGGCCAGTGCACAACTTAATCTGGAATGGGGCAGTTACATCACTTTGGAGCATCCGGCTGTGGGTGATCAATTCCACAATAATGATCAGTGGGGTACGCGTTTTGGTTCGGTTTTGGATTCAATCAATGATGAGTTGGTGATTGGTGCGCCCAATTATGACATTGGTAACGCGGATCAAGCCGGTCGCATATATTACCTGAAAGCAGCGCCTAATAATGCCATCAGGCCGCTTGAGTGGGTTTCGGGCAATGGCCGTTACTCTCAATCCAGCATATCAGGTGCCTCGCCTGAAAGTTTCGATTTTTTCGCTAAATCTGTGGCCATCATCGCTACCGCCAGTAACGCCAGTAAAGTGTTGATTGGTGTGCCTAAAGAGGACATTGGAAACATCACGGACTCAGGTATGGTTCATGAAATGTTCATTGATTCACAAGGTGTGGATTTTCTTAATTACCATCAAGACACTTCGGGGGTGCAGGGGACAGCCGAGCCAGGAGATGAGATGGGTCGTTCTGTGGCATGGGGTGATTTTGATAATGACGGGAATTGGGATGCAGCCATGGGTGTACCGGGTGAATCTGTGCTGGGTAACAATAATGCAGGTGCGGTGAATGTCATCATGGGTGGCAATGACGGTATTTTGGATCCAGGTGATGATCAAATCTGGGATCAAAGCTCCTTGTTTATAGAAGGTTCTCCATCGACAGATGAAAAATTTGGTTGGGTATTGGCTGTGGGTGATTTTGATGACGATGGCAAATCCGACCTGGCCATAGGCGTGCCGGGTGATGATGTTGATGGTGTGCATGCTGCTGGCAGTGTCAATGTTATCTACGGTGGCGGTGATGGTTTGGGTGCCACCGGTGATCAAATATGGAATCAAAACACTGATGGTATCGGTGGCGGTGCAGAGCCGGATGATCAATTTGGCTATGCCTTGGAAGTCGGGGACTTTAATGGCGATGGGGTCGATGATTTGGCCATTGGTATTCCATTCGAAGACATTGGCAATGAAGAGAATGCTGGTGCTGTACAAATCATTTATGGTGAAGACAGTGAAGGCTTGGTTTCAACGGGCAGCTTATTTATTTCTCAAGCTGAACCTGGCTTTCTGGGAGCCTCTGAAGCAGGTGACCTTTTTGGCTTTTCTTTGGCTTCAGGGAGGCTGAACGGTGATCATTATGATGATTTATCTATTGGGGCCCCGCGTGAAAGTTTTACGGATGCGTACCAAGCTGGTGCGGCTTATATTGTCCACGGTTCATCGGGCGGGCTTCAGTTCAATAACGAATATGTGATTTCTGAGGCTTATTTTTCCGTGCCAGGAGGGCGTAGGGCGAGCCGTCAATTTGGCTATGCGCAAACCAGCAGTGATTTCGATAATGACGGCAAGGACGATTTGGCCATCGGTGCTTGGCCTCCATATCAGGGTTTAGACAACCATGGTACCGTAATTGTGGCCTACCGTGTCAATCATGACTTTATTTTCAGCAATGGATTTGATTAGCTAATGAGGAATCTGGCCCGATACACATTATATTTAATCATTTATCGCTGTATAGACAAACAATAGCTTGGGACAGACACTCGATAAGCTCATTTAATCCGTTTATTTGATTTGTATTCCAGTTAACTACCTGGATGTATACAGATAATTAAGAAAGGATTTTGATTGAGGCGCAGTCACTCTATACATTTGATTTGTTTTTATGCTTTTTATGGCGTATCAAAACCATTTTTGAATATCAAATCGGTGTAGATATAGGCGGCGCCTGATGTGAAGGCATCTTCTTCTGCGCCGCCAATAATGGCCACACCGTCGCTGGTGGCTACAGATTCGCCAAATTCTTTGTTGATTGCTGCATCAGATGCTTTAATTTCTCCTGATTCTTGCCAAAGACTGAATTCATCCTGGGTAAGAATAAAAACAGAACCTGCATTTGCGCCACCTGGGCCGCCGTCTTCAACTCTTTTTGCACCCACGATCATTGTTTTTCTGCTGATATCAACAGCAACAGATGAGCCATATTCCTCACCATTGCCTCCTGCTGTAAACATTTGGTTGGTGTTGGCGTAGGTAAAAACTCGCCCCGGTCTGGCTCCTGTCGCTGGTGCCCCGACCACGCCTATGCCTTCATCAACAGCCACTGAAAAACCAAATCGATCACCAGCCAATGCCGGATTAGGGTAGATCGCTGTGGTTTCTGACCAAATATTATTGATGTTGGTTCTGCCAAACAAATAAGCGGCTCCGGTGTTGTTACCGAATTGATCATCCATGGGTGCACCGGCAATCAATACATCACCTTTAATCTCGACAGAACTGCCAAATTCCCCTTTGTCATTCAAGCCAACATCATCACTGTCACTAAATCTCCCCAATGTTTCCCAAATGGCACCATTGCGTTGCACCATAAAAACCACACCTTGTGATGAATCGGCCAAAGGCGCACCAACCGCTATATTTGTTAGTTCAACACCACCAGCGGCAGGAATGGCAATACCAATATCCACAGCTGTTCCATAAGCGTAGGCTGCATTGTTAATATCATTCGGTAAAAGTTTTGCATTTAATAACCAATCGATTCCATCCCATTCATAGACATAAACTGCACCGGCATCTGCCCCGGCTTCGTCATCCCACCTTGCACCTACAGCAATCAGATCCCTTTCTATGGCGACTGAATAACCAAATTCGTCAAAATTATCAGCATCCAGTCCTGCGGTTAATTTTTCCATCTCTACCCATGTTCCACCTTGTCGCACAAATACATAAGCCGCACCGGCATTGGTGCCTGCCTCATCATCACCGGGTGCTCCAATCACTGCGAAATCACCATCAACATCCACAGCACGACCAAACCAATCAGAATTGTCATTATCTGTCGCAAGCAATTTTTGTTCAGGCCCAAACAGGGTTGCGGCCGAACTGTTATAACTCGTTACGGTGCTCAGAACCAGGCAAAGTGTTAATAGGCATCTAAAGGTGATGCGGTTATTTAGATTGTTGTTAGTCAACATGGCAACCTCTCTTTTGTATCAATAAAATCTCAAGAGGCACAGCAGAGGACAATTCATTACCAATTTGGCTTATATAAAATTGTCTCTAAAAGCAGATAAATATCACTTTAATCATACGCCTGAATTGCGTGCTTGGCAAAAGTTTTAGAATAAAAATCAACCGAAAAAAACATGGCAATAACATGGGACAGGCACTCTTTAGATAATTCATGCGGATTGTTTGATTGATATTCAGGTTAAATTATTGGCTGTTTACACGTAAGGAAAAAGGATGTTATGACTCATAAAAATCTGTCGTTTTTACCAATTGTGTTTGTAAGAAATTGTCTATAATGAGTGTGTGTCCTCGATTATCTCTCGATTATCGCCTCAGGATGAATTGCCAGCTGAAAGAGGCACCGCAAATGGCACCTTATTTTTTGCAGGATTGCGTCAGGTCTTCATGCGGGTGTCACTCAGGCAGTTGAATAATTAAATCATTTTTCTGTTAAATGTCTCTGTTGAATGGACTTATAATGACCCAGTGCTGAAAATATTTTTCAGTCGCCTGCCCATTTAATCACGCCAACAATATATGCTTATGAAACAATTTAAATTTCAATGGATTTTGCTTGCAGTACTGACAGTGGTCAGCACCGTCTCTTTTTCAGGTGCGCCTGGTGTTATTGAACACAAACTAAGTTCAGACCTCGCTGGCAGCTGGAACGGTGGTGATGATTTGGCCAATACTTCTTCTGTCGATGGCAACCGCGCTGTGATCGCAATCAATAGTGATTCTGAGCTGGGTGCGCGGATTGAGATGTTTGAATTCAACGGCACTGCGTGGCAACATGCCTATGCAATTAATTTCGATGACCCCAATAAATACCACCGCATTTCAGGGCAAATTTTACTACAAGGTAACCGTTTGTTTGTGTTGGCTGAAATAAATATCAACAACCAAATTTCTGCCGAATTGGTGGTGTTTGAGCAGGTGGCTGAAGTGTGGCAAGAGGCAGCGGTAATCACGGCACCTGCTGGCATTAATGATGTGCAATTTGGCTTATTTGGGTTCGCCTATGCTGA
>QQUO01000332.1 GCA_008501575.1 Pseudomonadota bacterium | reverse complement strand
GACTTTAATATGTTGCTCTTGCACCGGTGGGCGATAACCTTTCTCTGCTAAATAAGCGGCTTTGGCTTTGGCCACGTAGAGTATTTCATGGGGATTAAAGACCACTTCGCTGTGACTGTCTAAGAAGCCAATCTGTTGAGCTTCAGCGGCACTGCCGGAGACTTGGGCCATGGCCACGGCTTTAAAGTAATGTTCCAACATCGGATACAGATCATTGCCAAAGGTGTCTTTCGCGGTACGGCGGGCAATCTCTTTTAAGCCACCACCGGCCGGTAATAAACCAACACCGGCTTCAACTAAACCAATATAACTTTCAAAGGCAGCAACCACGGCATCGGCATGCATGGAAAATTCACAACCACCGCCTAACACCATGCCACGGGTGGCAACCACCACCGGTACCCCGCAAAAGCGCAGGGCTTGCGAGGTCTGTTGGAATTCATTAACAAGCGCTTCCACCTGTGCCACCTGACCGGCAGCAACGGCTTGTGCCGCCGGTGCCAGATTGGCGCCTAAGGTAAAGGGTTCTTCGGTTTGCCAAATCACCAAACCTTTATAGTCTTGTTCGGCCAGTTGTGTGGCTTTACGCAAGCCTTTTAACACGCCATCGGAAATAATGTGCTTTTTGGTTTTAAAACTGACGATGGCGATGTTGTCACCCTGGTGCCACATGCGAATGTCATCGTCTTCAAACACGGTGTCACCGTAGTTAACGGTGTCACCGAGTAAACGATCGGGGAATAATTGGCGCTGATAGACGGCTGCTTCAGAGCGGGGCTTAAAGACCTTGTCTGCAGCAGAGTATGATCCACGGGCCTGGTGGACACCTTTGACTTCAAGTACCCAGCTTGGTAAAGCCACATTGGCCATGGTTTGGCCGGCTTGAATGTCTTGTTCGATTAAGGCTGCGACTTGTTCCCAACCACCGGATTGCCAGGTTTCAAAGGGACCGTGGCTGTAACCAAAGCCCCAACGAATGGCGAAATCAATATCACGCGCGGTATCGGCAATGTCACTTAATTGATAAGCACAGTAATGGAATAAATCACGGAAAATCGACCACAAGAATTGCGCTTGTTTGTTGTCTTTTAAGGCGTGTAATTGTTGTAAGCGCTCCTGGGGTTTGGCTTTTTTCATAATGGCCAAAACTGCCTCATCAATTACGGCGTTCTGTTCACGGTACTCACCGGTTTCAGGATCAAGGACCAAAATGTCACGGCCTTTTTTCCAGTAAAGCCCACGCCCTGATTTTTGACCCAGTTGACCTTTTTCTATCAAGGACGCCATCCACTCAGGTTGTTGATAGTACTTGTGCCAGGGATCATCGGGCAAACCGTTATCCATGGTGGTAATGGTATGCGCCAGGGTATCCAAACCGACCACATCGGCGGTGCGGAAAGTGGCCGATTTCGGTCGACCGATTAACACGCCGGTGAGGGCATCGATGGTTTCAAAGGGAATGCCCAGTCGCTGACCATGATACATGGTGGAGATAATGGAAAACACACCAATGCGGTTGGCAATAAAGTTGGGCGTGTCTTTGGCAATCACCACACCTTTGCCTAAGGTGGTGGTTAAGAATAATTCTAAGCGATCTAACACCGACTGCTCAGTGTCTTTAGTCGGAATTAACTCCACCAAATGCATATAACGCGGTGGATTAAAGAAATGCACACCGCAGAATTTATGCTGCAAAGAATCCGGCAATACAGTGGCGAGCTCAGTGATACTTAAGCCCGAGGTATTGGTGGTAAACAAGGCATCTTTAGCCACATGGTCTTCGACGTTATCATAAACGGCTTTTTTAATGTCCATGCGTTCCGCCACGGCTTCAATCACCAAGTCAGCTTCTTTTAGTTTGTCCAGATGTTGTTGGTAATTTGCCGGTTCAATCAATTGTATGGCTGCGGCACGACCAAATGGGGCGGGCTTTAGTTTTTTTAAACCGGCCAGGGCTTTATTGACGATACCGTTGGCATCACCGTCTTTGGCGGCCAAATCGTAGAGTAATACCGGAATACCGGCATTGGCGCAATGGGCAGCAATTTGTGCGCCCATGACACCGGCGCCTAAAATGGCGACTTTATGAATGGTCTTGTTGGTCATAATGGGTTCCAAAATGGTTAATGATTTCTAAATCGTGAATGGCATCATAGGCGGCGCGCAGCTGTTCGGCTTGCTCAACGCTGATGATACCGGCGGCTAATGAGCGGTCGATTAGCACCTGGTAATTTTTACTGGTGACAGTTAGTCCGGTGGCATTGGTGACCGCAGTTTCAATATTTCTTGCAGCCAGTAACTGCTGACTGGCATCGGCCACCCGAGTAATACTGCGGGTGGCCTGAATGGGATGCTCTAATCCTGCTTCCGGCAAGGGTTCAAGTGCTTCGTCAGTGGCAAAGCCAGCTGGATGAAAGGGTTTGCCGAAAGGGAAAATTAACACCTTTAAAAATAATGACGGGTAGTGGTTAAAAGCACTGTTGATACTTTGATTGAGGGCTTTTTGACATAAATAATAGCTGTCGCGCAAGGATTGTTTAAGAACAAAGCGACGCATGTCATGATTTTTATGTTGTCGGTATTCGCTTAACACCGCCATTTGTGTGACGAGGTGTTGATTGCATTCAGCTAAAAATGCGGTAAATTCAGTGTTGTTGTCCTTGCGCAGTGACCATTTAATAAGTGCCAAATCAGCGATCAATGCGTAACTGCTGCTTAACCGCCGAATGCGGTTTTTATGCTTCGATTTTCGCCAAAAGAAACGACCAAACCAGGATGTTCGGATGGCAAATATCCAAATTTTAACCACATTATGCAAAATATAGGCAAGGTGTTTAAACAACAGCTTATCCACTTTTTTTGAGTTGACCTGTGCTTGGCTGAGTTCAGCAATTTCCAGTTTGTACCAGGGGTGGGCTGATAGGGCCACTTTTTTCATCAATGGTAGTTGGTTTATTTCGTGACTGTGGCCATCTAATTCCATGCTTAAGTGCTTGACCCGGAAATATTGGTTCAGTTTATGTTCGTTTTTTATTTGATGTGCGTGTGAACCTAAAATGGTTCTTAGCCAGTTTAGTTGTTGTAAGCTGGCATCAAATAAACTGTTTTTAAACAGTATGTTGGTATAGCTCATTAAGGGTTTTTTGCCATTAATGAGTGCGGTGTGCTGGACATTAATCAGTCGTTGCCGATAACTGAATTGCCGGTTGAGTTGTTTTCTAACCAGGCGATAATCCATCAGCGGCCGGGAATTTTGTTTTTTAATATGGGCAAAATACCAGGAAAAATAACTGGCACTGTCCTGGATATAGCGGGACACTGCTGCCGGCCAAACGCCGGCACCTTGCGCCTGGTTAACATATAGTTGTTTAATGCCGTGATTAATGGCCCCTTCGCCACC
>QQUO01000269.1 GCA_008501575.1 Pseudomonadota bacterium | reverse complement strand
CATTGATTTGCTGAGCAACCCCCATGATGCCATCGCCAGTGTGGCTAACTATATAGCCAAACATGGCTGGCAGAAAGGTCAACCGGTGGTGGCCGAAACCAGTCAACCTGATGGCACAATCAAGCTGAATCAATTAAAACCACATCTGACCGATAATCAGGGCCAGGACTATACCCTGATTGCCATGAAAACGGATGAAGACACCACCGCATACTGGCAAGGCTTTCACAATTTCTATGTGATATCTCGTTACAACCATTCCCATATGTATGTCATGGCAGTGTATCAATTATCTGAAAAAATTAAAGCTGCACATGACACCGCCAGCACAAAACCAACGGACCAAGAGGCACAACCATGAAACCGCTGGTATGGCTAATCATTGTTTTATTCGCATTGTCCGGCTGTGGCAAAAAAGACAGTTACCGAGACATTAATCCACATGACATAAAACCCTGGAAACCCAAAAGCGAGCCTTTAAGCAAATACGGCAACCACAGCCCTTATCGGGTACACGGTAAAGTTTATCGTGTTAATAACCATCCCAGCGGTTTTAGGCAATCGGGCCAAGCCTCATGGTATGGTAAAAAGTTTCACGGTCGCAAAACATCCAATCAAGAAACTTTTGATATGTATAAATTAACCGCGGCCCACAAAACCTTGCCGTTACCGAGCTATGTGGAAGTCACCAATTTAAAAAATAATAAAAAAGTGGTGGTTAGGGTCAATGACCGCGGTCCTTTTGTCGGTGACCGTATCATCGATTTATCCTATGCCGCCGCCAAAATGCTTGATTTTGTTCATGATGGCGTTACCGAGGTCAATATCAGGGTGGTCAATTCACCCCACGATCTTCAACAAACACCCATTTCCCAGGGTTTAACCTATGTTCAACTGGGTGCCTTTAGTGACCAGCAGACCGCTTATAATTTAGCAAAAAAAACCAGCCAATTACTTGGAATTGAAACATTTGTCACCATACTGACAACACCGGCCGGCCTGTTGCATCGGGTTCGTATCGGTCCAATAGACTCAGAATATAAAGTGAGTCAATTATTAAACCGGATTAGCAATTCCGGTATTGCCAATGCCCAAATAATTACCGATTAACCAGACATCTGACTTCTTATGATTAAAAACAACCCCATTACATCACTGACTTTATGGTTTCTGTTGCTGTTGAACTTTTCGGTGATGGCACAAAACCAGTTGGTACCATCACCACCGGCCATCAGTGCCGAAAGCTATGTCTTAATGGACTATCACAGCAACCGCATATTAATGCAAAAAAACCCACATGCTAAAGTTGACCCGGCCAGTATCACGAAAATGATGACTGCTTACGTGGTGTTTAAAGAGATTAAAAACGGTCAGTTATCATTACAAGGCAGTGCCACCATCAGCGAAAAAGCCTGGCGCACCGGTGGTTCAAAAATGTTTATCGAAGTGGACAAACAAGTCAACATTGAAGATTTAGTCCGTGGCATGATTGTGCAATCAGGTAATGATGCCAGTATTGCCCTGGCCGAGCACATTGCCGGCAGTGAAGAAGTGTTTGCATCGATGATGAATAAAGCCGCTGCCAACCTGGGCATGAAGAATTCACACTTTACTAATGCCACCGGCTTACCGGAAGAAGACCACTATATGTCAGCCTACGATGTGGCTTTATTAGGCCAGGCACTGGTGCGTGAGTTTCCGGATTTATACCACATTTACTCAGAAAAAGAGTTCACTTACAACGGCATTAAACAGCATAACCGCAACACGTTATTGTGGCGAGACCCAACAGTTGATGGCTTTAAAACAGGTCACACCGAATCAGCCGGTTACTGTCTGGCCACCACCTCCTCTCGCAACGGCATGCGCCTGTTAAACGTGGTCATGGGCACTGAATCAGAAAAAGCCCGGGCTGATGAAACCCAGAAAATGCTGAACTACGGTTTTCGTTTTTTTGAAACCCATAAATTATATCCTGCCGGCCAACAGCAGGCTGTCGCCGAAGTCTGGAAAGGCCAAGCAGAAGAAGTGTCCTTGGGCTTAGCCGATGATTTATTTATCACCATTCCCAAAGGCAGCTATGAGCGCCTACAGGCCGGTGTCGATATTCCCGGCCGGTTACAAGCACCCATTACCCAGGGCCAAATCTTGGGAAATTTAACGATTCGGCTTGACGACACGGTGGTTATCGAAAGACCCATGGTGGCTTTAAAAGATGTGCAACAAGGTGGCTGGTGGACTCGCATGGTTGATGGCATGGGCTTATGGTTTAAATCTTTTGGAGATGATGATTAATGACTTCAGAAACTCCTGACACGCCCCAGGCAGAAGGTTTAACATTTCCATGCGAATATCCGGTCAAAGCCATGGGTGCCAATAAAGATGACTTTCAGGCTGATATCTATCAGTGTATTAAACAACATGCCCCGGAAGTATCCAAAGAAGCTGTACAAATCAAAACCAGTAAAAATGGTCGATATTTATCGGTCACGGTCCTGGTCTATGCCCAATCAAGAGAACACCTGATTAATATTTACCAGGACTTACGGAAATTAGAAAGCGTGGTATGGACCCTGTAAAGCCCTCATTGCTTATCAAAAACCTGGGCCGCAGAGATTACCAATCGGTGTGGTCTGCGATGCAACAATTTACCGATCATCGTGACATAAACACCACTGATGAGCTGTGGCTGGTGGAACATCCACCGGTCTTTACCCAGGGATTAGCGGGTAAAGCAGAACACCTCTTGGCACCGGGAGACATTCCCGTGGTTCAAGTGGACCGCGGAGGCCAGGTGACTTATCATGGTCCCGGACAAATTGTGGCCTATCCATTAATTGATTTACGCCGGCATGGCATTGGCGTGAAATCACTGGTGCATGGCATTGAACAAGCCGTGATTGATGTTTTGGCGCAATATGATGTGGCGGCCGAACGCAAGTTAAAAGCGCCCGGTGTGTATGTCAAAGGTGATAAAATAGCCGCTCTGGGGTTAAAAATCCGCAAAGGCTGCTCTTATCATGGACTGGCATTTAACATTGATATGGATTTAAGCCCTTTTGCCCGCATTAACCCTTGTGGTTTCAGCGGCTTAAAAGTGATTCAACTTCGTGATTTAAATCAGGAATGTGATGTACCGTCTGTACAAAAACAACTGGTAAACAGCTTTTGTAAAAACTTGAATTTTTCTTCTCACCAAGCACCCCTTGCGGTGTGAACCGATGTAAAGTTATGGATCAAAAAATACCCCTAAACATTCAAACCGAGGAAACCCAAAGCAACTTGGCTGCCGGGCAAAAAGAACTCGGCGCCGCTAAAACGGACCGCAACCGGGCACAATTCGATACCCAGGCACCCCGGTTACGCAAGCCCGACTGGATTCGGGTGCGCATCCCCACCGGTAACGCGGTGCAAAAATTAAAAAGCAAGCTGCGCAGCAATTCACTGGTGACCGTTTGTGAAGAAGCCTCCTGCCCGAATATTCACGAATGCTTCGGCCACGGCACCGCCACCTTTATGATTTTGGGTGAAATCTGTACCAGACGCTGTTCCTTCTGCGATGTCGCCCACGGCCGACCCTTACCCGTCGATGCCAGTGAACCGGCTAACTTAGCCCGCACCATTGCAGATATGGGTCTTAAATATGTGGTCATCACTTCAGTGGATCGTGATGATTTAAAAGACGGCGGCGCGCAACATTTTGCCGATTGCATCACCGCCATCCGTGCCTCATCACCGAATATTAAAATCGAGATCCTGACCCCGGATTTTCGTGGTAAAAACAAAATTGAAAAGGCCTTAGAGATTTTTAAACCCAATCCACCGGATGTGTTTAACCACAACCTGGAAACCGTGCCGGATCTTTACAGAAACGTCCGTCCCGGTGCCGATTATCAATGGTCTTTAGATTTACTGAAACGCTTTAAAGCGCAACACCCTACAGTTGCCAGTAAATCCGGCATCATGCTCGGTTTGGGTGAAACCCTCGAGCAAGTCAAAGGCACCCTGCGCGACCTCGCCGATCACAATGTGGAAATGATCACCGTCGGTCAATACCTGCAACCCACAAAAGGCCACCACCCGGTCCTGAAATACTGGTCCCCCGACGAATTCAAAGCCATCGAAGAATACGGCTACAGCTTAGGCTTCACCCACGTCGCCTCCGGCCCCCTGGTGCGCAGCTCCTACCACGCCGATTTACAAGCCAAACAAGCCGGTTTTGTCAGCTAAACCCAACCACACCTAACCACGCTTCGGCGTGGTTACGAAAGGATATAGTGTTGTCTCAGCCCTGACTACTCACCACCTGCAGTCCAATCACAGAAATAATTAAGGTGCACAGGAAAAACATGCGCCAGAAGGTCACGGGTTCTTTGAAGATAATAATACCGGCGCTAACGGTTCCAATGGCACCAATCGCGCCCCACACAGCATAAGCGGTGCCGACGGGAATGGCTTTTTCGCCACCCATGGCTTTAAACAGTAAGTACATGCTGATACTAACCGAGATGCCAAACTTGTTTACGACCAAATTAAACTTAAAGACCCGAGTAGATCTCGGGTCTTTATGGTTTTATGTACTAAGCCAGCAGTAAAAAAGCGAAAAAACTCACCGTGGCGGCAATCAGGGCATAAGGCAGTTGGGTAATGGCATGGGAAACCATATGGCAGCCGGCACCCTGGGCGGCGAGAATCGTTGAATCACTATAAAAGCAGGCTTGAGAACCGAAGGCGCTGGCAGATAATAAAGCACCAATGACCAACGGGATGTTGGCATCCACGGCATAAGCCAACGGCATAACGATGGGTATGGTGACCGCAAAGATGCCCCAGCTGGAACCGGTGGCAAAGGCCAACACGGCCATCGATAAAAACACCAAGGCCGGTAACATCTGCGCAGTCATATAGGGCGATAAATTATCAATCACATACTGCGGCAACATCAGTTTATCGCAGACATCTTTGAATATAAAGGCCGCCACCACAGTACCCATGGCCGGCAGCATGGTCTTAAAACCATCCATCATGGTTTCCATCATTTCGGCCAGCGACATCAGGCGTTGCACCGCATAAAAAGGCAAGGTCAACATCAGTGTCACAATCAGGCCTTTCCAGACATCCACATCAAAATAAATGGTCAAGGCCACCAGCATCACCATCGGTAGCAGAAAATTTATCAGCTTGCCTTTGGACTGGGCTTCATCAAATTCATCTTCAATGCCTTTAACCAAATATTCGCCGACCGCTAAATTTTCATCACTTGGTGTCGCGGCATCTATCACGGCTTCATCAATGGCCACATTATCAATGGCAGCATGTGGCTGAGCGGGATCAAGGACACCGAATTGAGCAGCCATTTCAGCTTTTTTCATGGGACCGAACACGGGTATAACACCCAACACCACCAACAGCACCACCAACAAAGTCAACCAGGCATAAAGCATATAGGGGATGGCTTGCATATAAACAGTAATGCCCTCACCGACGGCGGCCACCTGATTATTTTCAAGCAAACCGGCAAAAAATATTGCCCAGGTTGATAAAGGCACCAGAACACAAACCGGTGCTGCCGTTGAATCCACCACATAAGCCAGCATTTCACGGGAGACTTTGTATTTATCGGTGACCCGTTTCATGCTTTCACCAACGCTTAAAGCATTCAAGTAATCATCGACAAAAATAACCAGCCCTAATACAAATGTCATGAATAAGGACGACTTTCGACCTTTGACCAAACGTTGTGCCCGTTGCCCAAATGCCATGGCGCCGCCGGTATGCACAAGCAAACCAATCAGCATGCCAAAACCACCACAGACCAAAATCAACCAGGCAATGGTTTCATCCTGCATCACGTTTATCGTGGTGTCGGCAAAGTGAGATAATAAATCACTCGGTGCATGCAACAGTAAGCCGAACAAGGCACCCAATATCAAAGCCAAAATCGGTCTTTTTAACCAAATGGCCAACACCAAAACCACCAGAGGTGGAAGTAAACTTGTGGCAGTGGGGGTTACCACGGCGATGGCATCATCAGCCATAAGAGCCACGGGAATTTCGCTTAACATCAAGCCATAACCTCATTAAAACCGACGCAAAGTCATTATCTGGTCGGATTAGTTATCAATTAATCGAAACGAATCATCTGAAAAAAAACAACAATCAAACGTATCGAAACCAATACCTTTAAGCGGTATATTCATAACAAAGGAAGGCTGGGGTGCACATTGAGATAATTTTGAGTTATGAATATAGCGCTTATATGTCTTGCTCTGTATTGTATTCATATTTACAAAAGAGGCATCATTTTTTTAACATGTGGGCAATATTTTAACAGCCGCTTATGGGGCTGTTCAGGTGCTTTTAACAGGGTATGTGATGAAAACTGAGATTTCCATCATTCACATCATCGGTGAAAATAACCTGACCACCCGCTCCCAAAAATGCACCAATGTGGGTCGTTGTAACCATTGTTCCGGGTCTAATTTCTCGGCATCCTTTAAATCCTGTTCAAACACTTCGTTTAATTGTTGTGCCACCGCTTCACCATAAATTAAGGTATTGATTTCAAAATTAATATCAAAACTGCGGACATCCATATTGGCACTGCCCAAAATCACTAAATCATTATCGATTACCATGGTTTTACTGTGGATAAAGCCTTTTTTATACATAAAAATATCGACACCTATCGATAGCAATTCACTGTAATAGGATTTGGCCGCGGTGTTAACAATCCATGAATCGGACTGATACGGCACCAACAGCTGCACTTTTACACCACTTTTAGCGGCAATAATGAGCACATCTTTTAAACGATCGCCGGGAATAAAGTATGGGGTGGTAATCAATATCTGGGAGCGGGCCGATAAAATCGCGTTCATGATGGAAAATAAAATATTGGGTAAATCCGAATCAGGGCCGGATGACACCAGTTGCACCAATTCAGGTTCAATCGTGTCAGTTTTAATGTCCTGTGGAAAGTACTGCGGGCTTAATGAAACTTCTTCGTTGCCGCAAAAATTCCAATCACTGATAAACACATATTGTAAAAAAGCCACCGCCGGACCTTTAATTTGGATATGAATATCGCGCCAATACAATGGCTGAGGTTTTTTGCTCGACGATGTCTGATTAATATAATTATCACCGACATTAATACCCCCGGTAAAGGCACAATTACCGTCAATCACCACAATTTTACGGTGGTTACGGTAATTAATGCGGTGCGTAATGGCGTGTAATCGCAAGCGATAAAATGGTGTGGTTTTGATACCGCTTGCGTGCATTTTCTTGAGTAATTGCCGACCGATGGTAAAGCTGCCAAAGTCATCATAAATAAATCGCACCTCGACACCTTGTTGCGCCCGTTCAATCAAAGCATCAGCCACCTGATTGCCAATACGGTCACTTTCGTAAATATAATATTCCACATGAATATGGTGTTGAGCCTGTTTTATTGCTTGTAATAAGGCCGGAAATTTTTGTTCGCCATTCTGATAAACAGTGACCTCATTGCCGGCTGTCACAGGACTGATGTTGGTGTTCAGTATAAAGCCGGACAAATGTCGGTATTTTGATGGGAACAAACCATTTTCCCAAATGGATTCGGAGACTTCAAAGCCATGGGCTTTGACATCCTGGCGCAATTTTTCATCACGCAACAGCTTGTGACTGTAAAATTTACGCTTACGGAAATTTACCCCAAAGGACAGATAAAAAATAATACCGAGCACCGGCAGAAAAATAACGGCCAAAATATAGGATAAGGCCTTGGTGGTGTTTCTGGTGTCATAGATGATTTGAATAATCACCAGTAATAAAACAACAAAATAAGTCGCTTGTAATAAGGCGATCCAATTCATGGCTGAGTTTTCATCATTAAGGCGCTAAATGGCATTATATTATTGTATCGTCACACCCCATAAACCACAATCAAAACCCAGCCAAAAAAAAGCACCTCGAAAGGTGCTTTTCTTAAAAACCAATTGTGATCTTGGTATGGCCTGATTTGTTGAATAAATAATTTTTACCGCGTTCTCTTACCGGGGCGAGAAAGCGAGGCAATACTTACGTTTTTCGCACACTGAGCAGCTACCGCGTCCCTGCTAACGCTGCATATATGAACGCCTCCTTCATTTCAATGGCTTTTTAAGGTTTTAAGCCTATTTTGTCTGTAGTAATTTTAAGTTATCATAATTTTTTTCTTACACTTACCCACGGCACTGCGCCGAGCAGTGGGGGTTGGCGATGCCCAATTTTTGAGTTAAGTTTTTAATCAGACCTACATCCATGTAGGCCAAGAAGTGGCCATTGATTCACCTTAAATGGGTCCAAAGATGGGTGTACACCAAAGCCAGTCGCTCCGCCAGTTGCTCGTTGGTGCTGGAACCGCCGTGACCGCCTTCGATGTTTTCATAATACCAGACCGGATGGCCGTAGGACTCCATCTTGGCCGCCATTTTACGGGCATGCCCGGGATGCACCCGGTCATCACGGGTTGAGGTAAAGAAAAAGGTGGCCGGATAATCGGTGTCCTTTTTCAGGTTTTGATAGGGACTGTATTTTTTCATAAAGGCCCAGTGTTCAGGATTATCGGGATTACCAAATTCACCCATCCAGCTGGCACCGGCCAGCAGTTTGTGGTAACGCTTTAAATCAAGTAATGGTACACCAATTACGGCGGCACCATACAATTCCGGATGCCGGGTCATGGTGGCACCCACCAACAAACCACCATTGGAACGGCCTTCAATACCCAGGTGTTCCGGCGAGGTGATGTTGCGGGCCACCAAATCCCTGGCCACCGCTTCAAAATCTTCATAGGATTTGGTTTTATTTTCCAATAAAGCCGCCTGATGCCATTTTGGACCATACTCACCGCCACCACGAATATTGGCAGAGACAAATACACCACCGCGATCGAGCCACAGCTTGCCGTAAGCGCCTTCTAAGGCTTCATAACTGCCGGAATAAGACGGCGTCAAGGCATTTCTAAAGCCGCCATATGAAAAGATATGGGTTGGGTTTTTACCGTTATAGGCAATGTCTTTATTCATAACGATAAAATATGGGACAAATGTACCATCTTTTGATCTCGCAAAGAATTGTTTGACCACATAGGGCGTCGCATCAAAACTCGGTTTTTGTGCCCGTACTGCGGTGGCTTTTAGATTCTTTCCTGACACATGGTATAGCGTGGGTGGTTTAATAAAGGATTCGTATGTGGCGAAAAAATCACCTGTTTTATCATCCACTGCGGACAGACTCACGGCACCATTCGCGGGGAATTCGACCCGTGTTTTTTTCCATACATGATTAGGGTCGTCAGTATTAGGTTGATAAACATCCACCTGGGCGACCACATCCACCAGAGAATTAACAATGATGCTGTGATCGGTGGTGGCGATGGCTTCAATGGTGGTGAACTGATTGGGGTCTAAAAACACCTGCCAGTCTCCGGCTTTGACTTCTGCTTTCTGATTCAGTAACAATTTCGGCTTGATTAATAGCACCATACCTTGTTTTAAGGGCTGTCCCTGAAAGGTCCAATCTTCTTTTAACGACACCAACAGTTTATCCTGATAAATATCATTGACCACAGCGGTGTCAGGTAAATTAAGTTTTTGCGGTCTGTCACCCACCAACAAATAATAATCATTGGTCCAAAAAGATGTGCTGTCAATAATAAAATCAATGGGGTTCTTAGCATCACCAAAACGATAGGCAGACACCGACACTGACTCTTGCGGAACCGACATCAGGGTTTTGGCATCACCTAAATCTTGGCCTCTTTGCCATAATTTCACCACTGCCGGATATCCGGATTCGGTCATACTCTCAGACCCAAAGTCAGTGGCCACATACAAATGATCCTGGTCGCGCCAATCCACCCGCATTTTTGCTTCAGGCAGTTTAAAACCATTTTCAACAAATTGTTTTTTATCCACATCAAACTCTTTCATGATGACGGCATCTCCGCCACCGGGCGATAAATATGTCAAACAACGTTGATAATCTGGTTTTAAACAATTCATGCCTTTAAACACCCAGGTGCCTTCATGTTCTTTGTTATAGGCATCCATGTCGATGACTGTTTCCCAATCAGCCTGTTTGTTTTTGATAAAATTATCCACCTTGACGCGACGAAAAATACCCCGTGGATGTTCACTGTCTTTCCAATAGTTATACAACCAATCACCTTGTCTGTTTACTGCAGGTATACGTGATTTATTATTTAAGGTTGACAAAGCCTGCTGATAAAGTTCGCTATAAATCGGCTTGGATTTATAATCATCTGCGGTGGTTTGATTATGGTCTTTAACCCATTGCATGGCACGTTCAGAATGAACGTCCTCTAACCAAATAAATGGATCGACTTCTGTTTTGAGGTCATCAGCCCATGTTAGGCCACTAAAAAGAAGTAATAACAAGGTACGAATTATCATGTTTAAACCAGGGTAAAAAGATTTATTTTAACGCGAAAGTGACCTCAATTTAAACCACAAATTAAAAAATGGTTTTTTCGGTCATAGAGGTGAATTGTTCCAAAAAACGCAGCCCCCGGTAAGAATTCCCTTTTTCGTTCAGGCGTGGCGACCAAACCGCCAAGCTGAATTCACCGGGCATCACGGCCACAATACCGCCACCAACCCCACTCTTACCGGGTAAGCCCACCCGAAAAGCAAAATCACCGGCCTCGTCATAAAAGCCACAGGTCAGCATTATGGCATTAATTCGCTTAGCCTGCGCTCGGCTGAGGTAACTGTGCCGATCATCCGCACTGCGGCCATGTTTAGCCAAATAGATAAATATTCGCGCCAATTGCTCACAGTTCACGGCAATCGAACAAACATCAAAATATAAATCAAGGACATCTTCCACATCATGCATAATGTTGCCCATGGATTTCATAAAGTATGCCAATGCCATATTGCGGTAACCTTCTGATTTTTCAGAGGCGGCAATGGCCTGGCTAAAATGAATCGCCTCATCAGATGCCAGGGTTCTGAGCATCGTAATCACCACTTCGCGGGGATCACTAAACAGTTCCATTAAAACATCACACACCACAATGGCACCGGCATTGGAAAACGGATTTCGCGGAATGCCATAGTCATGTTCTAAACGGCTGAGATTATTAAAGGGTGTACCAGAAGGCTCCACACCGACCCGTTGCCACAATTGTGCATCCAGTTTTTGATAGGCCAGGCTGAGCGTAACCACTTTAATAATACTTTGTATGGAAAATTGCTCTTGCCAATCACCGGCCCAAAAACAGACATTGTCAGTGTTAATTAAACACACCCCAAATTTCTCACTGTCTACGGTTGCCAATTCCGGAATATACCCGGCCACCTGACCATGATTTTTTTCCAACAGCAATTGTTGGTGGATGTGTGCAATCGTTTGGCTATAGTCCATGATTACATGGTAACCAAAATACGCAATGATTCCAACTGCGGTTGTAAAGCGCCCACCCGCTCTATGGCAACATCCAACTGATGTTGTGCCTGGATCATTTCATCATCCCTTACCAGTCGATTATGTACTGCCAATTGTTTTAAGCGAGCAATTTCTGCCTGTAATGTGTCAGTAATTCGGTTTTGCCATTGCTTAATTAATTCGGGTTGCTGTTGTTTAATTTTAAAATCTGCCAGCTTTAATAACTGTTTAATGACCGGCAATTTGGCTTTTAGTACCGCGATGGCGGTTTTTTGGGGTACCGATTGTGCCATTGTTTGTAAACTGTCCGCATTTAATTTTTCCGAGAGGTCTTTGCCTTGTTCAGTTAATAACAAACGCACATTTTGGGGCGGCAATATGCCCGCTAAATAGCGGTTTTGACGACCGCTGAGGGCGAACTGATAATGACACTCAAGAAACAACTGGCCGGCTTTCAGGCCCTGTTGTTGAATTACCACCAGCGTGCTATTGCCTTTTTCCTGATTCATAATCATGTCCATCACCTCACCAATCATGGGGTGCTCCCAGGTCAGGTAGTGCCAGGTTTCGTTGGCCAGAGCATAGCGTCGATGGTAGGTCACGGTCATGCCCTCATCCGGTAACCGGGGGAAATAACCCAGCATTTGTTCAGTGGGTTTAAGTATTTCGCTGCCATTGGTATTAATTTCATAATCCACGCCATATAAATCATACACCCGATGCATAAAATCAATTAACTCATCCACATTTTCAGTGGCTTCTGCCTGTTCCACCAGTTTTTTTGCCGCCGGCGGATGTGACTGATATTCCAATAAGCGATCGCGGCCGCGTGCTAAACTGGCCAGCAATTGTTGACATTTTAATTTAGTTTCCTGAATCAATTGATTGGTTTGTTGTGGGGTTTTTGATTTACTTAGCGCAGATTTAAACAAATTAAATAAGATGGCCGCCGCCGGATTCGGGCCGGTAAAAATCCCCAAACCCTCATGATACCAACGAAACCATATGTGCTGCCGGGAATTTTCAAACACCGGCACATGCAACAAAATTTCACGACCCTGACCAATGCGATCCAACCGGCCAATGCGTTGTTCCAGTAAATCCGGATGGGGCGGCAAATCAAATAACACCAAATGCCGGGCAAATTGAAAATTCCGCCCTTCACTGCCAATTTCAGAGCACAGTAACAGATTTGTGCCTTGTTCAAAGTCAGCAAACCACGCTGCCGCCTGATCCCGTTCAATCAAAGACATCCCCTCATGAAACAGCGCTGCATGAATACCGTATTTTTCTCGCAAGTAATCAGCCAAGGCACGGATACTTTCAGCATGATGTGCAATCAGCACAACCTTTTCCCTGTCTAATGATGCCAAGGTGTCAACCAGCCAGGGGATTCTCGGATCAACCGCTGTCCAGCGGGCATGTTCATCACTGACCTGGAAACTTAATTCCAGTGATAAATGAGCGATGACGTCATCGCCAGCTTGATAACTGTCCGGCATGCTGAGCTTAATGTGTTTTAAGGTCCGCTCTGGAAAACCACTGACTGATTGCCGGGTGTTACGAAACATGATTCGGCCGGTTCCGTACTGATCCAATAAACGCAAAATAAAAGCATCCACTTTGTCTGGTTCTTGGGATAATTGCTGCAAATCATCTAAAACGGACGGTGCCACATGTGAGGTTAAAATATCCCTGACCTGTTGCAGTGGCAACGCCTGATTATTATGTTGTGCTTCTAGCAATAGACTAACACCGGCAGCAATTGGTTCAATGTGTGATTGT
>QQUO01000343.1 GCA_008501575.1 Pseudomonadota bacterium | reverse complement strand
GCAACATCAAAAAGCAGCCGGATTAAATAACCTGCAATTGGTTAAACGCATGGGTTTTAAGAATTTTAATAAGGCCTTAAGGCGTTTTAGTCATTTTACACAGACCGGCTATTTGCCTGAAAACCATGCCCGCAAATTAAGCCGGGTATTGGACATTGATTTAGCGCAATTGAAAACCCTTGAGAGCCGACACAGTGAGCGCCAATGGGCTGATTTAAACTTATTTATTCAGCACTTTGATCAGATTTGGGCGCACAGAAGAATCATCATTCGTCATCGAGAATATGCCAATATCGGTTTTTCAGGCCTGTACTTTAGTGTGGCTTATTTGGGTACGCCGCCTTATAACATTGGCTTATTGCTGCAGCATTATATGCAGGGTGATTGGCTGGTGGATAATGTCTGTTGTGATCGACTGTATATCATCGGTGCCGGTGGCAGTCCTCTATCCGGAATCAATACCTGCCATGGCTTTTGTCGTCGCTGCCGCCGTCATAAGTCATTTAGATTTGCATCTTTTGGAATGTTATTAAAAGCCCATAAAGCCATAAAGCCGGCGTGTCAGCAAGGCCCGACGGATAAAACGATAACAGATTTACTTGATGACTTTAAATAATCATATCGTCAAAAACTAAAAAAGCGATTTAACCCTGCGAACCAGTTAAATCGCTTTTTTGGGATAACAATAAAAATTATAAGGCGTCTAATTCAGCCAGCAATTCATCAACGGCTTCACACACGGGTTCAAGGTTATCTCGATCCGCGTCCTGTAAATTATTTAGCTTCTGAGAAAAGGTGCCAATGGCCATCAGTTTGCTCATGTCACCAGAAGCGGCGATTTTCTGTATTTTCTCACTCACTTCTTCCAGCTTGTCTTTTATCACCTGTTCCGTACACGGGGCGTCACAACCGCTTAAAAACAAAGTGGTGGCCAATAATGCCACGGCTAACAATGATTTTTTCATAAAAGTCTCTCTTTTTTTGAATGAATTGATTGTAGCGTATTAGCAAGAAAACAGCGTTAGATAAATTGCAGTTTTAACTGAATTGAGGCATTGGTCGCAATTAGCGAGAAGGTTTGTTTGGTTTGGGTTCAGGGTGTGTGGAATGATGCAATTATTTCACTTTATATTTAAGATTAGTGGTGTTATGTGCTTTAAACCGATTTCTTCGGGCACGGCGGCGAATCAGTCTGGCGAATTTGAACCCCACAGGTTTTGTTTCTTTTTTGAGCTCACTGACCATTTCTCTGGCGATGCTACGGTCTTTAATCATGAACAAGGATTTGAGGTATAGCCACGCATAGGAATATTCTTGGGACTTCATTCACTTTTGATATTGATAAATTTTAAAGGCACAAAAGTGAAAGCGGCCACGGCGAATATATCTTATTACTTCGCGCTTCGCCTCTGATTCGGTCACATGGATGTGAGCGTGCAACGATAGGAGGGAGCGGTAGTTGCCGCTTCGTTCACGGCCTTAACGGACATTCCGTCACGCTTCTTTGCTTCGCAAAACCGCATGACTTCATTTACCTGGCCTAACCGGCTCAGCGGGTCAAGTTGCTTTGCAACTTTCCTTTGGTTCCGTTGGTTAGGTTAACTATTAGGATAGCATGATAGGGTGGTTTTTTTAGTGCCGGAAGTTGGGTTTTGGTGGGTGGTATCGGCTATTTTATACCACTTAAAAATCTGACCAACTGCTTTAGACTAATGGAAATACTGTAGAAAATAAGAAATATAATAAATATAACTAATAGAATACATATGGTGCCGATGACATAACTCATCCAAATATTTGTCGTTATTCTAATCAGTGATTCGTAAAGCGACCAAGTCCAAGTGAATCCAAAAACGGGTAATACAAATAGCCCAAAAAATACCATGCCAATAAAAATAACAAGTGATTGAAGCCTGTCTTTCCAGTTCAATCTTTTGGCTTTGATGGCTTCGAGTTTGGCTTGGTATTTGTTCATGAATGAATATAGTTACATCTTTTAAGGATAATCGCAGTAATATTCAGTATTTGAGCTAATAACCGCGATGGTTTTGGCGTTTATTCCAACCGGAACTTTGTCTCCTTCTAATTCATAGGTACTATAAATAGAATGTCGAATCACGGGTTTACTTACTTTGCAAAGAACCTCTAAATCCGTATTTATATGATGATTTATTTTATTTTTCCAATTTGTCTTTGTGTCATTTGGATTGTGGTATAAAAACCCATTTAACTGATAAATATTTGCATATAGAAGCTTCGTATGAGAAGTATATAAGCTGTTTTTCAATTGATCATCATAGGCCAAGGTTTTGTATAGAAAATACACTACCAGAAGTGTGATAAAAATGAAGTTACCTTTGCCTGGTTTTCTGTCAGGGAGTAATTTCATTTGCTTGATTTAGTGTTTTTGTTTTAGTGATGTGTGTATATTAAACTATACGTTCCGCTTTTGTGCCCGGAAACGTGATTATTTTGGGGAATTTGTTAAATGTTAGAACCAAAAAAAATGGTGCCCGGGAATGGAATCGAACCATCACGGTATTTCTACCGGGGGATTTTAAGTCCCCTGCGTCTACCAATTTCGCCACCCGGGCTTTTTGCTGGCTCATGCTTTCTGAGGTCAGCATATTCTGCGTCAGTCGTCGCTCGAGCACATGCGTGCACTCACGACTCCTTCCTTGACTCTGCTAACCTCAGAAACCCTGAGTCTAGCAAAAAATCCTTGATATTACATCAGTTGATGTTTGAGTACAGTCGTACACTCACATCGCCTTCCTTGTCTCTGCAAACCTCAAAAACCATGAGCCTAGCAAAAATCCTTCATTACGTCGAAACTTTCTCAAGCACATGCGTGCATTCGAAAGTTATCTCCTTGACTCTGCTAAACTCACTGTGAAAGAGCCTAGCAAAAAAATCCTATCTGATGTCTCTGACTTCGTGAGATCATCAATTACTGCGTCGAAACTCGTTCGAGCACAGGTGTGCACTCGCGACTCTTTCCTTGTCTTTGCTAACCTTTAAAGCTGGGTTTAGCAATTATTTATTCCTGTTTCGCTGATTTGGCGAAGTGCTTCATTTTAGTTAAAAAAATGTCGCTGTAAAGGAGTTTTGGTTCCTTTTTATGTTTTGTTGAAGATGGAGGCTGAACCCGGAATCGAACCGGGGTACACGGATTTGCAATCCGCTGCATCACCACTCTGCCATCCAGCCTAAATTTAATTATCGCTTATCTTCAAAAGCGTTGTTATTCTCGCTTTTATTTGTTATCAGTGCAAGTCTCGTATTGGGTTTTAACGTAGGCTTGGGCTGAAAACAAAAAGGGCTGATAAAATCAGCCCTTCTGGTGTTTGGAGCGGGAAAGGAGGATCGAACTCCCGACCCCAACCTTGGCAAGGTTGTGCTCTACCGCTGAGCTATTCCCGCTTAGAGGTTGGCTATTTTAGCTGTACAGAAAAGATTGTCAATCCATTTTTGGAAAAATTAAGGTTTATTCTCGGGACTTATGCGTGCGCTCTAAGCTCATACTGTGCGCCGATACCTCTATAGGTGACATTTACTTTTGATTTCACTCACGGCCTGAACAGACATTTTGTCACGCTTCTTCACTTCAGGTGACTACTTTTGGTGTTTTGGAAAACCACATGACGGTATTTACCAGGCCTAACCGGCTCGCTGGATTAAGTTGCTGGGCAGCTTGCAGATGATTTATTCACGCATTAAAGGCCAGGCGGCGCGTAAATAAATCACCATGGAATAGAGGGTGAGTGCGGCGGCGATATAGAGCAGTCCCAAACCAATCTGTTGTACCGGAATAATCCACAAATCGGCTTCATAAAGTAAAAAACCAATGGCAGTCATTTGGAAGACGGTTTTTATTTTTCCGACCATGGCAACACGCACGGCACTGCGTGATCCAAGTTCTGCCATCCATTCTCGCAATGCACTAACAGTGATTTCTCGACCGACAATGATGGCGGTGGCAATCATCATCAGTATGGTTGGATGGTCTTGTAATAAAACCACCAGGGCGGTTGTTACAGTGAGTTTATCGGCAACCGGGTCTAAAAAGGCGCCTAATTTTGATGACACATTGTATTTGCGGGCAATATAACCATCAAAAAAATCAGTAATACCGGCTAATACGAACACCCAGCAGGCCACAAAGCGTGACCATTCATAGGGCAGGTAAAAAAACAAAATCATGACCGGTATTAATAATACCCTGAGAATGGTTAAGAAATTGGGGATATGTTTGGTCATGGTTTTGGTTTGGTTAAAACGAGTTGCTAAAAACCCGCTTATTCTACCAATCAAAGCAATGTTTGGCTTGGTTTTTTTCTGTTAGTCTTGTCTGTCAATGGGATGGTGAGGGCTTATTTTGATGGCTTCCGCTGAGCGTAACGATTACCCCTTCAGGTTTATATTGGTTGTGAATGGCAATTTGGGCCTGATGAAAGCGGGCAATGAGTTGTGCCACGTACAGACCAATACCTAAGTGGGCGGTTTGGCTTTGTTGCGTGCGATAGGCGTGTAATGAGTCGAATACGGTGGACAGTTTATCGGTGGGTATTGTCGGACCCTGATTGCTGATGCATAATTTAAATTGGCGTTGATTGGAATCAATGCTTAAATCAACCGTAACCGGCAGTTGTTTTGTACTAAAATCAAAGGCATTTTCAATCACTTTGTCCAATAATTGCGCCATTAAATCAACATTGCCATCGATCCAAACAGCTTGTTTGGCACTGTTCAAGTGGATCTGATGGTGTTGGTTTTGATAGGCAGGTATTAATTCTTGCAGCAAGCCATTTAAATCAAACAGCTGTCGTTCATTGTTGTTAATGGCTTGCTGTAATTGGCTTAATGAGCTGAGTTGATTGAGAATAAATTTGAGTCGATGGTTGGCTTTGACGGCACGCTTGATGAATTCCTGTTGTTCGGTAGACAGCTGACTGGTACTGACGTTGTCTAAAGATGATTGAATGATGCCAATGGGGGTTTTCATTTCGTGACTTAGGCGGCTCCCCAGTTGTTTCAGATAATCGGTGTATTGGTCGATTTGGGCCAGTAATTGGTGTAAATCACGGGATAAATCACCCACTTCATCCGCGGCTTTCATGGACGGCAGTTGTTTGTGAATGGTGCCGGTGTCGTCCAGTACATGCCGTAATTGTCGGCTTAATCGGCGAATTCGCCAGGCCAGTAACATGGCATAACTTAAAAACAGTAACAGTAATAAAAAGGCAATGCCGAACAGCCAGCCGATGGTTTGGATAAAGGTGCGGATTAAACTGCGGTGGGCCGGTGGATGGGCTAAAGTCAGTGTGATTTGACCGCCACTAAAGGCCTGTTGAATAATCTGGTGATCCAGATCGTGACTCACCCCATTGTTGTTGGTGGCGAAGATCAGAGGGTATAGAACGGTCGTAAGCCAGTCGTTGTTGGTTTCTTTGGCCGTTATTTTATTAATCTCGTAATATTGACGGTTTTGATTGTCAGTAAGCAGTAATCGACCATTATCCGGGGTGATTTGTTGTAGCCGCTGGTACCACTGCTGGTTGTGATTAAACACCGCTTGAAGTTGAATGTTGTTCTGGGCGTAATGCCCGTAATGGTTGATTTGATTTGCGTAATTGGTGTCTGTGGCCACAATACCCAGTCGGGTTATTGTTGTGGCCGGAAGCTGGATTTCCACTGTATAGCCATCGGCGATCTCATGCCAGTAGGCTTTCAGTGATTTGTTTTGTGGGTTGCTCACCATGCCTTCAGCTTGGCGATTAATGTGCTTGACGTTAATGTGGTCGGCATCACCAAAGGCAATGGTTAAGCGATCTTGGTCCGGTTTTATTAAAAGTGATGAATCTTTGACAGATACCCATAAATAAAGCTGTTGCTTGTATTTGCCAAGTCGAAATTGTAGGTGATCGCCTAAGTCATATGTCGGTAATTCTTGCCACTCATCCGATAAACCATTGAGTTGTGCGGTGGTGGTTAGTGGTTGGGCAATCAGCCCGGTAAAGTGATTGTCATAATCAATCAGGTATTGCTCTATGCTGTTGCCCAGTACTTGCGTTTGTTGTTGACCGGTGGTGAGGAGATTTTGCTGGTAGCTGATATTTAAGCGCGATAAGGTTATCCACATTAATATCGGGAAGCTTAAACTGAGCAGGGCAATGGTGCCAATTTGCCACTTCAGTTTCATGGTTGCCAACGATAGCCCATGCCATGTACTGTTTCGATACAATTAAAATCGGGATCGATGGCCATGAATTTTTTACGGATGCGTTTTATGTGTGAGGTGATGGTGCCTTCATCCACATAGATATTGGCATCCTGCATCAGTTGTTCTCGGGTTTTGACTTGCCCGGGATAGCGAGCCAATGATTGCACCATCCAAAATTCAGTGACGGTTAATGGCACATTTTGGTTGTGCCATTGTAGCTGTAAGTTATCGGTCAACACGGTTAATGGTCCTTGTTGCCATTGATTAATTTGCGGGTTATTAAGACCCAATTCACTGCGTCGAAATAAGCTGGCCACCCGGGCCAATAGGTGGGGCATGGAGATGTCCTTACTGAGGTAATCATCAGCCCCTAATCGTAAGCCTGAGACCACATCCACTTCATGGTCGCGGGCGGTTAATATAAGTATCGGCAGACTGGCAGATTGCTGACGTAGGTTGCGGCATAAGTCAAAACCGGCATCGGGTTCATCAATTAAGCCAATATCCAAAATGACCAAATCAGGTAATTGCCGACTGAAAAATTCATCGGCTTGGGGGCGGCTGCTTAATCCGGTGACCTGGTAGCCTTGATGGCTTAAGGCGGCTTTATAATTGGCCAATAAATCAGTCTCATCTTCGACAATAACAATGTGTTTTGTGGATTTCATGAAATTTTTAGTCCTCTGTTTCGGTCAAAGTCTTGCCAAGCGGTTATTCATTGTATAATGAGCCACCATAATTACAAACCATCATCCTTGTATTCAGGACATATTATGCGAAAAACGTTAAAAATTATTTGGTTTTTGACCAAGCTTGGACTGGTCTGCCTGTTGTTGGCTGTGGTGGCAGTCTATGGTATGTATAAATACTTTGAACCGGAATTGCCGTCGGTCGAATCCATTAAAGAGTATCGCTTGCAGGTGCCATTACGGGTTTATAGTGAGGATCAAAAATTAATGGCGGTATTTGGAACCAAGCGTCGCATTCCGGTGGCCATTAAGGATATTCCGGAACACTTAAAACAAGCCTACATAGCTGCCGAGGATGCCAACTTTTATGATCACCATGGCTTTGATGTCAAAGGCATTATGCGCGCAATGTGGGAAATTATCACCACCGGTGAAAAGCAGAGCGGTGGCAGTACCATTACTCAGCAATTAACCCGCAATGTGTTTTTATCTTTAGACCAAACATGGAGCCGCAAAATCAAAGAACTGTTTTTGTCGGTTAAGTTAGAAAGAACGATATCCAAGGATGAGATATTGGAACTTTATTTGAATAAAATACTGTTGGGCCATCGTGCTTACGGGGTGGCGGCTGCGGCGGATGTTTATTACGGTAAAACCCTGGATCAGCTCAGTTTGGCACAAATGGCGATGTTGGCGGCTCCGCCCAAGGCACCATCACGGATTAATCCGGTAACCAGTCCCGAACGGGCTTTACAACGGCGTAACTATGTTTTGGCACGGATGCTCGAACTTAAATTTATTAACAAGCAGGAATTTGAACAAGCGGTGAACGAAGTCGATGAGGCCTTTATCCATGAGCCTGAGGTGGAGTTAGCGGCACCCTGGGTGGCAGAAATGGTGCGCAGAGATATGGTGGAACGGTTTGGTGATGGTGCTTATACCGATGGCTATCGGGTGGTCACCACCATTAATAGTGCCTTACAAATGGCGGCACAGGAAGCTCTGCAAAAAGGTTTGCACGCTTATGATCAACGTCATGGTTATCGTGGCCCGGTACAACACTTCGATGAAACGGCGATGCAAGATTTAGAACAGTTGACCGAGCAATTAAGTGAATTTCCAAAACCGGCCGGCCTGCAAGCCGCATTAATTTTAACCGTTGATGAGCAGGAAGCCCAGGCGCGTTTGGGTGATGGCCAGGATATTTTATTGGCTTTTGAAGACAGTGACTGGGCCGCGCCTTATGTCGATAACTATCGGGTTGGTAATAAGCCCGCCAATATGACGGAGGTGGTTGCCATCGGCGATGTGGTGATGGTGGCCCGAGACGATGAGGGTGAATTTACTTTAAGCCAGATTCCGAATGTGCAAGGGGCGCTTATTAGCAGTAACCCCAACAATGGCCAAATTTATGCCTTGGTGGGGGGTTATGATTATCAAATTAGTAAATTTAATCGGGTCACCCAAGCCAAACGGCAGCCGGGATCAGGTTTTAAACCGATAATTTATTCAGCGGCGCTGGAAAATGGTTTGAATGCAGCCAGTGTGATTAATGATGCACCAATTGTGTTTGAAGATGATAAATTGGAGCGCGCCTGGCGGCCGGAAAACTACAGTGAGAAAATCTTTGGGCCAACCCGATTGCGAGAAGGTATTGTTAAATCCCGAAACCTGGTCTCCATACGGGTGTTACGTCACATCGGTATTCAAAAGGGGCGTCAACATATCATGAAATTTGGCTTTAATGCCGATGATATTCCTTCTGATTTATCCATTGCTTTGGGCAGTGCCGATGTCCCGATTATCGCCATGAATCGGGCTTTTGGAACATTTGCCAATGGTGGTTTTTTGATTAAACCATACGTTATAGACGCGGTTTATAACCAACAAGAATTGCCGGTGTATTTACACCAAGATATTTTGGCTTGTGATGATTGTGTTAAAGAACCGGCCGTTATTGAGCCGCAATTCGACCAACAAGATTCCCTTGAATCGCTGCCATTGGTGATAAACAATCAAGCGCCAGAAACTGACAATAAGTCAGACTCGGTTGAGGTTGTTTCTGAACCGCAGCCGCTGAAAGCCCCCAGAGTCATCAGCGCTGAGAATGCCTTTATCATAGATTCGTTTATGCAAGAAGTGATTCAGCGGGGCACCGGGGTTCGTGCTAAAAGCTTAGGGCGCAGTGATTTAGCCGGTAAAACCGGGACCACCAATGACCAAATGGATGCCTGGTTTAATGGATATCACCCGCAAATGGTGACCAATGTTTGGGTTGGTTTTGACACACCTCAACCGATGGGGCGCGGTGAAGTGGGTGGCCGGGTGGCATTACCTATTTGGGTTGACTATATGCAAACTGCGGTTACTGATTTGCCGGAAAATGAACGAACCGTTCCAGCCGGTGTGGTGGCGGCACGAATTGACCCTGAAAGTGGTGAATTGTTGCCACCTGATAACGGCGGAGGACGGCTTGAGTATTTTATGGTGGGTCGATTACCGCCGGCCAAAGAGGACAAGCAGGCGGTTGATTATGATGATTTGTTTTAAAGTTCACTAAAGAAATATCGAATAGATCTGAGGCGCTGGTATAATGATTATAAATTAACCACCACTTAATTATGCACGAACAATCCATCACAATGCTTTTATCAGAAATAAAAGCCGGTCGCAAAGACTTGGTGGATGATGTGTTTGCCATACTGTATGCCGAAATAAAGAGTTTGGCAGGTCATCAATTAAAACGACTGTCACCCGGTCAAACCATTACTCCCACTGTACTTGCCCATGAATGCTATTTAAAAGTGGTCAATAATGAGCAGCTACAGCTAAACAATACACGTCATTTTCTGCATTATATGGCACTCAGTATGCGGGCCTATTTGGTGGATACTTTGCGTGCTAAATCCACCGACAAACGGCAACACATTAAATCCGCCATGAGCCTATCTGATTGTGTCGGTGACAGTCAGTTAAACTTCAGGGTTATGGAAATGGAGCAGATATTTAAGCGCATGGAAGCCATTGATGAAAAGTTAACTGAAATATTACAACTGAAAGTCCTGCTTGGTTTAACTTACCAGGAAATCAGCGAAGTGATTGATTTATCGGAGAGACAGGTGATCAGACGCTGGCAACAAGCCAAAGCACTGGCCCTGGCCATCTATAATGAAGGCAACAGCGATGGTTGAGCAAGACATTAAACACTGGCAACAAGCCAATGAAATCTACGCAGACATGACTGACCTGTCGGTTTCAGAAGCAATTGCTGCGTTACACCAGCTTCCTCATGTCGAAGATGAGGTTAAAAGTCTGGTAATTTCTCTGATTAGTGCTGGCCAACAATCAAGTCAATATTTCGATCAAGCCATGGAAAGTTACCGGCAGGTGATAAAACACACCATTTTCGAAGTGGGTCAGGTGGTGGGTGATTACCGACTCACTCAGGCCTTGGACCAAGGTGGAACAGCGGAAGTGTATGTGGCAGAAAAAGTGGGTTCAGAAGTACAAAAACCGGTGGCCATTAAGTTATTTAATCACCCCGGTTATTTGTCACACTTAAGCGATCGTTTTCAGGTTGAGCAGAAAATTCTGGCCGGGTTATCGCATCCCAACATTGTTAAATTATATCATGGTGGTCACAGCAGCAACGGCGTGCCGTATATGGTGATGGAGTTGGTGAAAGATGCCAAAACCATTGATCGCTATGTCACCGAACAGGGGTGTTCGACCCGAGATATTATTGGACTGATAATTCAGGCGGCTCGGGCAGTTGCTTATGCCCACACCAACTTGGTGGTGCATCGGGACATTAAACCATCGAATCTATTAATTGATGACCAGGACACCCTCAAGGTGGTGGATTTTGGTATAGCCAAATTACTTAATAAACCCAAAGACCCGCAAAAAACCACACTACTGGCCTTAACCCCTAATTATGCTGCCCCGGAACAGATTAAATCTGAACCCATCAGTGTCCGCACCGATGTGTTTTCTTTGGCTGCCGTGTGTTTACAACTGGTGACCGGTGAATCACCTTTGAGCAAGGATCGGTTATTATCCGGCTGTGTTAATGATGACAGTCATATTAATAGGTTACTCAAAAACAAGGTTATTGACAGTGATCTGCGGAAAATTTTACAGCAGGCTTTGCAATCAGAATCCAGTCGTCGTTATCGTCACATGGATTTATTTGCTGATGATTTGCAAGCCTGGTTAGAGCACCGGCCGGTTTCGGCGTCACGGGATTCTTTTGTTTATCGCATCGGTAAGTTTGCGCAACGACGTACCGCCCTGTTTGTGACCAGTGTGGTACTGCTGTTGTTTGCTGTCAGTAGCGTTATTGTGTTTAGCTGGCAATATCGTCAAATTAGCATTGAAGTTGAAAAAAGCCGGCAATTTAAGCAATTTTTATTGAATGTATTTGCTGCGGCTAAACCGGAAGAAGCCCGCAGCGGCGCCATTGATGCCCGGTTATTACTGGCCCAGGCGGCTGAAAACATCGATTATTTAGATTTAAAGGCAGCGGCTGATAAAAGTGAATTAACCGATGCCATTGCACAGGCTTATTTTCAATTGGGTCTCTATGAGCGCGCCGATGCGTTATGGCAACAGGTTTATCAGCTCACCCCCGACAACCGGCGAGCTATGTTGGGTTTAGCACAAGTGGCCGTGATTAACAATGATGCCGAAACGGCTAAACAATGGTTACAACGTGTCCAAAAAAATGATTCAAAGGCGACCCAGACTGAGAGGCCGGCTGATTTGTGGTTGATTCAATCGGGTATTGCCGAGTTGACAGGTGATCAGGAGCAAGCCTTATCCCTGGCCCGTCGGGCCCATGATTATTTCCAAGGTGAAGATTTAATTCAACAACAATTGGTCGCCGCCCAACGGGTGGGCGATTTACTTTTTAAAGCCTCACAATCAAAACAAGCCATTGACTTTTTACAACATTCATTGGTCACCGGCAGGCAAACATTGCCGCCCACCCATCCACGCATTTTGGCGATAAAAAATAATTTATTGGATTTGTATAATGATGTCGGCGAATTTGAACAGGCATTGGCCATTAGTGATGAATTAACCAGCCAAATTGAATCCGTATTTGGTGAGCGACATCCGCTTTTAATCGATACCTATGTGGCCACATCAGGCACTTATCGTGCCACCGGAGATATGGATAAGGCCAAAGAATATGCCGAAAAAGCGTATCAACTGGCGTTAAAACTACACGGCTTAAACAGTGCCATTACCGGCCGGGTAGTGAATACCTTGGGTGTTTTAGATTATGTGCGCGGTAATATAAAAGAAGCCATTGCACACATTTCACGGGCAGCAGAGATATTTGATGACAGTGTTGGCGAAAACCATCCCGATACCTGGGAAGTAAAAACCAACTTAACAGCTTTGCTTAATATGAACCAGGAATACCAACGGGCCATTGATCTGATTGAACCGGTGGTTAAAAGCCAACGACAAGAATTAGGTGTTAATCATAAATCAACCATTTATTCACAGACTATCTTGGCCCGTTTATATGGTGATATCGGTGATTTTGAAAAAGCAACACCATTGGCAGAATCAGTCTTAAAAATTGCCATAGAAAACCTGGGTGAACAACACCCTTTAACTTTAGGTAGTTATTTTACGCTGGCTAAGATATACCAAAAGCAAAATCGCTTAGCCGATGCCATTACTTTGATTGGTACAATTATTCATCAACCGGAGGGTGCCCTGACTGAAGACAATGAAAGTATTATTACCGCTTACAATACCCTGGCGGATTTATATGCCGCTCAAGATGACATGGTTAATGCCTTATTGTATAAACAAAAAAGTTGGCAGGCGGCGCAACATATTTTGGGTGATTCGACCTTAAGAACCCTCAGTCAGCGCTTAAAACTGGCACAACTGTTACAACAAAATAAACAATTCAAGGAAGCCAATCAACATGTCCAGGCGGTACAACTCCTGATGCAACAGCATGCCATCGAACATCCCGGTTTACAGCAATTGTTAGATTTGCTCAATTCAGAAAATCAATGACATGGTGCAATTGATTCTGGCATCAAGCTCGACTCACCGGAGACAGCAATTACAGCGATTGGGTATTGAGTTCCGATCCCGAACAGCACATGTGGATGAATCATTACGGGCCGCAGAAAAACCCAAAGAGCGGGCCTTGCGTCTGGCGATTGCCAAGGCTGAATCAGTGAAAAGCCAAAACCCTCAAGCCATTATTATTGGCGCGGACCAGGTTTGTGCCTGTGATAATCAGATATTTCGCAAGCCTAAAAATCGTAAGAACAATATTCAACAATTGATTGCATTTTCAGGTC
>QQUO01000113.1 GCA_008501575.1 Pseudomonadota bacterium | reverse complement strand
TGTCGTCATTCGCTCCTTAGATGGCCGAATTTACGGTTTAGGCATTAACAATGGTGAGCGTCAATGGTTGTTTAGCAGTGAAGTTCCTAATTTAACTTTGCGTGGAACCAGCACCCCGTTGGCCAAAGGCGGCCGATTATACGTGGGTCTGGATAATGGCGATGTGGTGGCTTTAAATATTATGGATGGTGTTGTCATGTGGCAACAAAATGTGGTCAATAATCAGGGTAAAACCGAGATTGATCGGTTGTCAGATATTGATGGTGATATGGGTGTTGTGGCCACGGATTTATATGTCAGCAGTGCCGCCAATAAAACCTTGGCAGTGGCCACCGAATCAGGTCAATTGTTATGGCGTAATAATCATGGCAGCAGTAGTGGTGTAACGGTATCCCGCCGCTTTATTTATCTGGCTGATAATAATTCTGTTGTTCGACAAATTGATCGCTCAAATGGTGAACTTGGTTGGGTGATTGAAGATTTCATAAACCGTGAATTAAGCCGCCCCGTCTTTTACCTGGGCGATTTAGTGTTTACCGATTTAGCGGGATATGTTCATGTCATTGATGCCTTTACCGGTAAAATATTAAACCGTAAACAAATGGGTAAAAATCACTTTTTTGGTTCGCCGGTGGTTGATGGCAACATTATTTACACTTACAACAAAGATGGCACCTTAACGGCCTTCCGTTACAGCGAATAAAATTATCCCATGTCTGCAGTCATCACCATCGTCGGTCGCCCCAACGTGGGCAAATCGACCCTCTTTAATACCCTTACAGAAAGTCGGGACGCTTTGGTGGCGGATTTACCCGGTTTAACCCGTGATCGGCAATATGGTGATTTAATCATTAATGAGATTGCGGCGACTTTGGTTGATACCGGTGGCATGCTGGGTGAAGAAGGCGCACTCACAGAATTGATGGATGAGCAAATCATGCAAGCGGTTGAAGAAGCTGATTTGTTGTTGTTTGTGGTTAGTGCCAAAGATGGTTTAGTGGGTGATGATCATGAGATTCTTAATCGCATCAGACCTTATGGAAAGCCGATTTGGTTATTGGTCAATAAATCAGAGAGTAAAGATCCTGAGATGGTCTTGGCTGATTTCTATCAGCTGGGCATTGAACATCTACACGCCATCAGTACCGCACATCGTCGTGGTATCACAGAATTAAAAAATCATTTGGCTGAATTTTTAAAAAAACAAAACAAACAAAGTCCAACGCCTGCTGATTATGGTCCGGCGGTGGCGGTCATTGGCCGCCCCAATGTTGGTAAATCAACCCTGGTAAACCGGTTATTGGGAGAGAACCGGGTGTTGGCCTATGATTTGCCGGGTACCACCCGTGACAGTATTCATTTACCCTTGGTTTGGGAAGATGCACATTATACTTTGATTGATACAGCCGGGGTAAGACGAAAATCCAAGGTCGGTGAGGGTGTTGAAAAATTCAGTATTATTAAAACCATTGATGCCATTAAGCAAGCCCAGGTATGTTTGTTGCTGATTGATGCCACTGAAAACATCACTGATCAGGATTTGCACTTGATTGGTTTAGCTGTTTATCATGCCAAACCGGTTTTGTTGGTGATTAATAAATGGGACCATTTAACAGATCACCACAAAGAGCAGGTTAAAAGTCGCCTGAATCACAAATTACAGGCATTCCAGTGGTTACCCATGGTTTTTACGTCAGCTTTGCATGGTTCCGGTTTACGTCATGTCATGGAACGGGTGGCCTTGTTATTGGAGCGGGCCAACATGGTATTGACCGCTAATCAACTTACCAATGTACTCATCGAAGCCTATAAAGCCCACCAGCCACCTTTGGTGCAGGGTTTAAGTTCCCAATTAAAATATGCCCATCCGGGTGGTCATCATCCGATGCGCATTATTATTCATGGTAAACGGGTGAATAAATTACCCGATTCCTATAAACGTTATTTGGAAAATACTTTTCGTGATGCGTTTGATTTAAAAGGCATACCCTTGGTGTTGCAATTTAAAGCCGGTCGCAATCCATTTGCCAATAAAAACACAAAAAAATCTGAGTTTCCGTCGCGCAGGAAAACCAATAAGCGCTGAATTAATGCCATTAAAAAATCCTTAAGATCCTGTGTTCTTTAAGTGAAATACACAATGGCCCTGTTAATCCCGCAAGTCGGTGCTAAAATAGCGGTTTTTTCATCAATTATAAAACCATGCCTGAGACAGCCAAAATTTTGGATGGTAAAAAAGTTTCGATGGCTTTACAGAAGTCATTAACACAACAGATACAAAAACGGGTTGCTGCCGGTTTCGATGCACCCGGATTGGCTGTGTTGTTGGTGGGAAACGATGAGGCCTCAGCGGTTTATGTCAAAAATAAAATCAGGGCTTGTGAACGCACCGGAATTGTTTCTAAATCTTATCATTTGCCACGACAAACATCCGCGGTGGCACTTTATAACTTGATTGACGAATTAAATAATAATCCAAAAGTGCACGGGATCCTGGTGCAATTACCATTACCAGAACATATTGATGAAACTGAAGTGACCAACCGCATTCACCCCAGTAAAGATGTTGACGGCTTTCATGCCATTAATGTGGGTCATTTGGCTTTGCGACAACCGGGATTACGACCCTGCACACCACGTGGCGTTATCACCTTATTACATCATTATGACATTGATCCCAAGGGTCATCACTGTGTTATTGTTGGGGCTTCCAATATTGTCGGTCGACCTTTGTTGTTAGAGATGTTATTTGCCGGTGCCACTGTCACCAGTTGTCATCGATTTACCCGTGATCTGGAACATCATGTGGCACAAGCGGACATTATTTGCGTGGCAGTGGGTAATCCCAAAGTGGTCAATGCCGAGTGGATTAAGCCCGGTGCCATTGTTATCGACATTGGTATTAATCGCTTAGCGGATGGTTCTTTATGTGGTGATATTGATTTTAATGTGGCTAAGAAAACAGCTGCCTGGATTACGCCGGTACCCGGTGGAGTCGGTCCCATGACGGTGGCCACTTTGATGCAAAATACCTTTGAGGCCAGTTTATTGTAATTAGTCCAAATCCTTTTTGGTTTGGTCTGACGCCGGTTTGTCTTCCACTTTTTCTGCAATGGCATTCATGGCACGGTCAAATAAGGGCACTTGATCCAATTTGACGGCATTGGCGGTTCTAAAATCATCTGCAATTTCATCGATGCTTTTGTCGGTAACTTTTATGCCTCGGATATTCACAAATAAGCGTTTTTGGCTTATTGGGCTAATCCATGATAATTTGGCGCGGATGTTACCATCCTGGCCGGCATCGATAAACTCAATCCAGTCACCCACTTGTAAGCGTTCTGCTTGCTCATAATAATCATCTTCAATGTGCTCAATGTTACGGGCTTGATCATTTATTTTTTTGTTGGCAATAAAATGTACAATTTCAGGTTGTTCTTCATCGTCTTGCCTGACGGTGAACGCTTCCTGAGGCAGTACAAATTCATGGTCTTGATCACTGGATTTTTCTAGGGCATTGACTTCCATCAGTAATTGATACAAATCAGCTGTTTTTCGCTTAACATTGCGTTCATCAAATGCCACCAGTCGTAAACCATTGCTTAAAAAATCACAAACATGGCTGACTTGAGCTTTGGTGGCTTGTTTTTTCTTATCTTTGATGGCCACATAAATCAGTTTATCGACAAATTTAACATATGGTTCAATAACATCTGGCTCATGGTGGTGACGTAAATGAATCAGTGTTAAGACATTGGCCCAGGGCGTTAACAGCAAATCAGTGACCTGTTTAGGCAACTTGTATTTGCTCATTTTTGTTTGTAATATTTCGGCCGTTTTGGCTTTGGCATTAAAAATGCGCTCTTCACCCAGTGCCTTTTCGTAAGTTCGTTTTTCAATGACACTGGTTTTTTTGTTATTCTTGGCCACAAATTCTTGAAAATCTTCAATAAGACTTGGAAAGTCAATGTCTTCTTGTTGGTGTTCTAAAATGTGTTGAACAATACTTTCGATTTTATTGATGAAATGACTGTTGCGGTCACTTTCTTCGGTCCAGCCGATGGAAGATTTGGCCAACTCGTCCAATAATTTTCTGGCATTGTTATTTTTATTGGAAAATAACTTCCGGTCTTTTAAGGCGATGTGCAAATAAGGAATTTGCAATCGGGACAGTAACACCTGTATTTGAGCCGGTAAATTACGATCTTCTACCAAAAATTCAAACAACATACTAATCAAATCAATGGTGTCTTCATCGGTTTTGTTGACATTTCGTTGTTCGCCACCATCGACATCCAATTCTTTAAGTCGGTTAATTAAGGCCGTTTTGATTTGGTTGGGGCTTAAAGCCGAACCACCGGCATTCATTTGTTGCAATTCGTGTGACTGTAACAAACTTAAGGCTGAATTAACCACCGAGGCATCATAAACGGCCGTTGGCGTGAGTTGACTGCGACGACGATTATTAAGTGCTGACATAATAATCTGGTAGGTATCATCATCAATGGGTGTTTGGTTAAAGTGACCCTGTGGTTGAGCCATCTGGGGGTTGCTGGCTATGGTTTGCTGAGTCATATCTGGCTCAGATTGTCGATATTGAGATGTGCCAGATTGTTGACCGGGTAAGGTAAATTTTATATTGGGATAAATACCTTGTTGAATTAAATACCGATTGATGTCTTCATAAGGTTTTGACAGATTTTCAATGAGACTGCGTTCATACAACTTTATTATTATCAGCAGGGTGTTGGTTTCAATATTAAGTAAATCCAAAGGTGCAGCAAAAGCATGGATAATCACAAAAGGTGACACCGGTATTTGGCTGAGTTTTAAATCACTGCCGCCGGCCAATAAGGTAAAACGTTTTTCCAAGGCGTATAACTGGTTGTGGAAATAGGTGTTGGATTTATCGATGAGGTTGGTCACCGCTAATTTTTTATCCAATTCTTTTTCTTCAACCAAGGACAAACCTTCACTCTCAATAATGGCTTGGTTGGTGATATGATCTTTGACGTATTGATAATCACCTTTTTTGAACTGCTTAAAGGCATGTTGAATGTTGTCAGAAAACTTGCGCACCATCAGTTCTTTCTTCTTGCGCACGGTGCGCATGGCTTCAAAGTACTGCGTTTGCATGTCATTGCTTTCCGCTTTTTCTGCCATATCAAACAAAGTGTCATCCAGTTTGTCATAATATTTTTGGATACTGGGTTTCAAGCCGGTAATAAAAATTTTATGAATTTTGGGCAATATTTGACCCAAGTTGGCTTCTGGGTTTTGCTGTATGTTGACGACTTTATTATTTTTTGGGTCTTGGTCTTTCATGATTGATTAAAAGCGATGACAGCTCTATTGTATGCTTCAAGATATAACGCGTTATGTGATAATGCTCACATTTAGCGGTATCGGCATTAATTGTTTCTATTCAGTTGCTCTGGCCATTGATACTCAACAGTATAACCGATATTCAGTTCACCTTCTGCCGGTACCGTAACCTGAAATGTAATGGTATTGGCATCTGTTTTCGTGAAATCATGACTGCTGTCAAGTATGTGCCATTGTCGCCAGCGGTATAAGTGCTCAATAACTGTAACGGTTTCGGCATTCATTTTGCCATTACTGAGTGATATATTAAATTGCTCAACGAGGGTGTTTTTATTGCGTTTAAAGTCACTTTGTTGGCGCCTGCCGTTAACATCGAAGGAATTACCTAAGGTTAATGAAACGGTTTGTTTGTTAGCAGTATGGTCTATTCGATCAGCCCCAATAAAGGTTAATGTGCCCTGAGTGTCGGCTTGGTTAACCCGAATTCGGCCGGCCGGTAAGGGTATGCCCAGTTGGTTCTCCTGGGTGTTATTAAAAGTAAGTTGTGCTTGAATCGGCGGGTTTTGTTGCTGGCTGTTAAAATTTGCATCAGTGATTGGGCGTGGGTAAGAAAATTGCTGATTGGCAAAGGCATCAAACAATAATTTTTTTTCACATTGAATGTCCTCAGTGCGATTAATTAAGCGAATCTGTTTGCTGGAATTGTTGGGTAAATCAACGCGTCTGGGAAATCTGTATTTATGGTATTCAAATAAACTTTCCTGTTGCACTGAATCGGCACTGCTGAATGCACTTTCTCGGCGCATCATGGTTTGTTGCTTGGCTTGTGGTGAACGATTAACATCACCGGCCACTAAATTTAAATGATAATTGTTAAAACTTTTGCCGGATTGATTAATTAAAGATACCCAGGCACTTAAGTTAAGACGGCAGGGTTCTTCTCGGTCTAATTCTGCCACATAGTCAGCCCACCAAGTCATGCCATTGGTTTGATAATTAATGGCCACAGTTTGTGATTTGCCGGTATTGGAATCCAATAACCACACCAAGGTGGGCTTGGTTAATAAACCGTCTGGTAATTGCGGGAAATCGATATCCTGCCAACTGCGTAAGGCCGCTAAGCGGCCATTCTCCTGGGCGATTATTAAACCACCCTGGGTGCTTAATAAACGGCCTGTAATTATTTTTTTGTCGTTACCGGCCTGATAGGTGACGGTGATGGTTTGTTCCAGATAGCGCTGCAATAAACTGTCCGTACCCAATAAATCAAAGCGGTAGTTTTGATCCAGTAATTTGGCGGCACCTGGATTGTCGGGGGTGCTAAAACTTACCGAAGTGGGGTCGATAAATGCAGTGACATCATCATAGTGCAATTCAAAGCGGCCTTTTTTAAAATCCATGGTTTTGCTTTCTTTAACCATAGCAAAACCGGGTAAATGAGCTGGATTGCTGTACTGATTTTGTTGCACCTGCATGCCGCTGGTTGAAGAATATACGGTTACACTGTTTTCTTCGGCTGCAAGCTTGGTTAAGCCAACAACAAGCAAACACATTAACAGCAACAACTGTACTTTTTGTTGAGTCATGTGGTTAATCGGTAAAAAACTCACGGGTAAATTTGACTAAAAACACCGTGTCTGAGCCTGTTGGTTTGGCTTCAATGGAAAAATTAACATTTTCTTCATTGTTGAGTGCAAAGGTGCCGAGATAATAGATGGCATCATCTTGTTCCCTTATTTTTATTAGCTTGATGTCTTTGTTTTGGTGGACCAGGTTTTTGGCTTGTATGGTAATGTCGGCTTCGACTGCTTTTGGGCTTTCACCACTTTTGTCCATGACTGAAATGCTTAAAATTCCTCGATTTTTAGAACGGGTAATTTGATATGTGTTGGCGATTTCTTTCGATAAAAAAGTGGATGGAAAGGTGTTGTAATGTAATTCGTGGTCACCCTGAATCACCACTTGTTCAGCCTGTACCAGACCGCCACAGGTTAATAATAAAGTCATCAGAATTGTGCGCGTTATGAGCTTTTTAGTTTGCATATTTGTTCTCCGGAGAAATTGATAAAGCATTTAATTATCTTAACATGTAAATTGTTAAAACTTCACTAAAACAAAAACAAGTCTAATATTTTTATCAGGCAAAAAAAAACCCACGGTAATCAACCGTGGGTTTTAAATCAGTGAAAAGGTCGCTTAAGACAACAAATCTTTGATGGTCTCACCCAGGAAAGTGGGTGATTTTACAGTGGTAACACCGGCTGCTTCTAAAGCTTCATATTTCGCCTGGGCGGTACCTTTACCACCGGCCACGATGGCACCGGCATGACCCATGCGCTTGCCTTCAGGGGCTGTTACACCGGCAATATAAGAAACCACCGGTTTGGTGACATGGTCTTTAATAAAATCAGCGGCTTCTTCTTCAGCGGAACCGCCAATTTCACCCACCATAATGATGCCATCAGTCTGATCATCTTCTTGAAACAGTTTTAAGCAATCAATAAAGTTGGTGCCTTGAATGGGATCGCCACCAATACCGATACAGGTGGATTGGCCTAAGCCGGCTTGGGTGGTTTGATGCACCGCTTCATAGGTTAAAGTACCTGATCGCGAGACAATACCGATACGCCCGGGTTTGTGAATGGGCCCAGGCATGATACCAATTTTACATTCACCCGGGGTAATGACACCGGGACAGTTCGGACCAATCATATAAACATCAGGGTGTTGGTCAAGTACGGCACGAACCCGCAACATATCTAATACCGGAATACCTTCGGTAATGGTAACAATCAATTTAATACCGGCATCGATTGCCTCTAATATCGCGTCAGCGGCGAATGGTGGTGGTACAAATATAACAGAGGCATTGGCACCGGTCTCATTAACACCATCGGCAACGGTGTTAAACACAGGTCGATCCAAATGCCGGCTACCGCCTTTGCCCGGGGTTACGCCGCCAACTAAGTTGGTGCCGTATTCAATCGCTTGCTCACTGTGGAAAGTGCCTTGTGAGCCGGTGAATCCCTGGACGATTAATTTGGTTTCTTTATTGACTAATACGCTCATGGTTATACTCCTACCGCCTCAACAGCTTTGTTGGCTGCATCATCTAAATCACTGGCAGCAATAACAGCCAGTCCGCTGTCTTCTAATAATTTTTTGCCAGCTTCCACATTGGTGCCTTCTAAACGCACCACTATGGGGACTTCAACACCGACTTCTTTAATGGCGGTAATAATACCGTTGGCAATTAAGTCACAGCGTACAATACCGCCGAAAATATTGACCAATATCGATTTCACATTGGGGTCTGATAAAATAATTTTAAAAGCAATGGTTACCCGTTCTGCGGTGGCGCCGCCACCCACATCTAAAAAGTTTGCCGGTTCGCCGCCTTTTAATTTAATGACATCCATGGTGGCCATGGCCAAGCCGGCACCGTTAACCATACAAGCAATGTCACCGTCCAGTTTGATGTAGTTCAATTCGTGCTCATGGGCTTTGGCTTCTGCCGGATCTTCCTGGCTGATGTCGCGTAATTTGGCCAAATCTTGCTGGCGGTATTCAGCATTGTCATCGGAATTGATTTTGGCATCCAATGCCACGACATTTTGCTTGTCGTCGATAATTAAGGGATTGATTTCAATTAACGATAAATCCAAATCGTGAAACATTTGATGCATTTGCATCATGATATGGGTTAGTTGGAACACTTGTTTTTTATTTAAGCCCATGGCAAAACCAATTTTGCGGCAGGCATAGGGCCACAGCGTTTCGGTGTTATCAACAGTTAAAGTGTGGATTTTTTCGGGATTGGTTTTGGCCACTTCTTCAATTTCAACGCCACCTTCAGCGGAAGCCACAAATGACAGGCATTTGTTGGCGCGATCAACCAATAAGCTTAAATACAATTCACTTTCAATGTTGGCCGCTTCAGTGATTAAGACTTCATTAACCGGTAAAGCCATGCCACCGGTCTGATAGGTTTTAATTTCCATGCCAAGCATATCGGATGCATATTGCTTAACATCATCCAAACTTTTGGCAAATTTAACACCACCGGCTTTACCGCGGCCGCCGGCATGTACCTGGGCTTTCACCATCCATTGATTGGCATCCATGGCTTTGGCAACAGCCACAGCCTGTTCGGCAGTTTTGACGGCAGTGCCCTGGGGCACCGGTATGTCATATTGGGCAAATAAATCTTTTGCCTGATATTCGTGGAAATTCATAAGATTGTATCCTGCATTTATGGTTGAGATTGGCGGGGTATTTTAACGGAAAAGCAAAGGCTTTTGGGGCTTAAATTAAACATTCCTGCCTGAGACGCGTTTAATTTATAAATTATGAAATGGCAATGTTTGATTGGAAATTCTGTCTATAAATCGTGGTTTATGTGAAAGCGTTCTCATTGCTGGTGTTAAATAGTGATTAAACTGGCCCCATGCCAGCAACCACAGATGGCATAATTAGCTCGAATAGCAATAGTAGAGCTATTTTCTTAAAACATGGCGCTAAATAGTTGTCATTGATTGATAATTTCGGGTAAAGTATTAAGCCTATGAACTTTAAACAGTCTTCGGTAAAAGATGAATATAGCCACTTCTAAATCCATGGTCAGTGGTGCTTTACGGCGCTTGGTACAAGCCGAAATCATGACAATGGAAGAGGCCGCTGAAGCCAATGATGCGGCAAAAAAGAAAAAAATACCCTTATTTACCTATTTGGTGGACAATCAGTTGGTGGACGCAGAACAGTTGGCCGATGCCGCATCAAAAGAGTACGGAGTGCCCTATTTGGACATCACTACTTTTGATTTAACAGACGCACCCAAAGGGATTGTTTCAGAAAACCTGATTGAAAAACATCAGGTCATCCCTTTGTTTTTGCGGGGTAAACGAATATTTATCGGCTTAGCTGATCCGACCAATTCCCGGGCTCAGGATGAGGTGCGGTTTCATACTAATTTAACGGTTGAGCCGATTTTGGTTCGTCAAGATTTATTGGCGTCCAAAATAGATGAACTGTTGAAAGATGCCACCTCGATGATGGATGAATTTGATGAGGAGGGTTTAGATAATTTAGAGTTTGAAGAAAATCTTGAGGAAGATGATCATGATGATGAGGCCAGTGATCGCTCTGATTCCCCGGCGGTTAAATTAATTAATAAGGTGTTATTGGATGCCATTAAACGGGGTGCTTCTGATATTCACTTTGAACCCTATGAAAAAAATTATCGGGTTCGTTATCGCATTGATGGCATTTTGACCACGATGATTAAACCGCCGAAAAGTATTTCAAACCAGGTGTCTTCACGGTTAAAAGTACTGGCGCATTTAGACATTGCTGAAAAACGTGTGCCCCAGGATGGACGGGTTAAATTAAATTTAAGCAAAGGGAAATCCATCGACTTTCGTTTAAGTACTTGCCCCACCTTATTTGGGGAAAAAGTGGTGATGCGTGTGTTGGATGCCTCTGCGGCACAAATGGGCATTGATAAACTGGGTTATGAGGAAGACCAGAAAAAACTATTCATGGATGCCATTGTAAAACCGTATGGTATGGTGCTAGTAACAGGCCCCACTGGTAGTGGTAAAACAGTGTCTTTATATACCGCTTTAAATATTTTGAACACCGACGGACGGAATATATCAACGGCAGAAGATCCGGTGGAGATTCGTGTTAATGGTATTAATCAGGTCCAACAAAATGCCAAAAAAGGCATGACATTTTCAGCCGCATTGCGGTCTTTCTTGCGGCAGGATCCGGATGTTATTATGGTCGGGGAAATACGGGATTTGGAAACTGCAGAAATTGCCATTAAAGCGGCTCAAACCGGTCATATGGTGTTGTCTACTTTGCACACCAACAGTGCCCCGGACACCATTTCGAGAATGGCCAATATGGGTGTGGCACCTTTTAATATAGTTTCTGCAGTATCACTGGTGATTGCACAGCGCCTGGCCAGACGGTTGTGTGATAATTGTAAAAAACCCACTGAATTCCAACAGGAAACATTACTGGAAGCGGGTTTTACAGAGGAAGATTTAAAAGACGCTCAGATTTTTGACGCCGTAGGATGTCCAAAATGTAATGAGGGTTATAAAGGTCGGGTGGGCATTTATGAAGTGATGCCAATGACCGAAAACATAAAAAAAATTATTCTATCAGGTGGAAATTCGATGGATATCGCTAAACAAGCGGGCAAGGATGGTGTTGCAAACTTAAGACAATCAGCTTTGCTGAAAGTTAAAAACGGTATCACCGATTTGGTTGAGGCCAATCGTGTAACAGTGGATTAAGATTATGGCAAAAGTAAAAAAATTAGATGAACTACAAACCTTTGAATGGGTTGGTTTAAATAAAACCGGCAAAAAACTCAAAGGGGAGCAAAAAGCAAAATCAACCACGTTGGCAAAAAATGAATTACGCCGACAAGGAATTCAGGTTAAGAAGATATACAAAAAACGTAAATCGCTTTTCAGCAGTGGTAAAACCATTAAAGCGCAGGATATCGCTTTATTTTCAAGACAATTGGCGACCATGATGGAGTCCGGGGTGCCGATGGTGCAAGCTTTTGAAATTATTGAAGGCGGTCAGTCCAACCCGCGTATGGCGAAACTGGTGGGCGAGGTTAAAACAGAAATTCAGTCTGGTTCATCTTTGTCAGAATCTTTGGGCAAACACCCGGTGTACTTTGACGAGTTGTATTGTAACTTAGTGGCCGCGGGTGAAAAGGCGGGTGTTCTCGATGAATTGCTCGACACCATTGCCACTTATAAAGAGCGCACTGAAGAAATTAAAGGCAAAATCAAAAAAGCCATGTTTTATCCGGCTGCGGTGTTGTTCGTGGCCATTGGTGTGACCATTTTGTTATTGGTTAAAGTGGTGCCTCAGTTTCAGGATATGTTTACCAGTTTTGGTGCTGACTTACCCGGTTTAACCTTGATGGTGGTGGGTGCCTCACATTATATGCAAGCCAATTGGTGGAAGTTTATATTGATTTTAGGCGGTCTCATTGGTGGTTTTATCTATCTCAAAAAACGGTCTTTAAAATTTGCCCATGCCTTAGATCGATTGGCGTTAAAAATTCCCATCGTCGGTGGTATTTTATATGATGCCGCGGTGGCCCGTTTTTCCCGAACTTTATCCACCACTTTTGCTGCAGGTGTACCTTTGGTGGAAGGCTTGCAAACGGTTTCAGGTGCGGTTGGTAATGTCGTTTTTAGAGATGCGGTGTTAGAGATTAAAGAGGATGTATCCACCGGTCATCAGTTACAACTGGCGATGAGTCAAACCAATGTTTTTCCTCACATGGTCATTCAAATGGCGTCAATTGGTGAAGAATCAGGTAACTTGGATGCCATGTTGGCGAAAGTGGCTGATTATTATGAGCAAGAAGTGTCTAATGCGGTGGATGCCTTAAGCAGTTTGTTGGAGCCCATTATTATGGTACTGGTGGGTGGCTTAGTGGGTGTGATGGTTGTGGCCATGTATTTGCCGATCTTTAAAATGGCTTCGGTCTTTTAATGTTTGCCGGGCTAATACAGGCGCTGATCGATAATCCTATACTCTTTGTTGCATTTGCTTTGCTTGCAGGCATGGTGGTTGGTAGTTTTCTGAACGTGGTGATTTATCGCTTGCCACCTATTTTACAGTATGGCTGGCAAAGAGATTGTGCTGAATTGAATGATAAGCCATTCAACCAAAAGCCACCACCCAGTATTGCTTTTGACCGATCCCACTGTCCGCGCTGCAAAAAGAAAATATCGGCTTGGCAAAATATCCCTTTATTCAGTTACTTATTTCTACGTGGTCGCTGTTTTTACTGCCACAAGCCCATTGCCATTCGATATCCTTTAGTTGAAACATTGACAGGTTTGTTGACTGGATTTATGGCCTATCATTTTGGATGGGGATTGCCTTTCGTGGCTGCTTCCATGTTGTTATTTTTTTTGATGGTCATTACCTTCATTGATTTAG
>QQUO01000359.1 GCA_008501575.1 Pseudomonadota bacterium | reverse complement strand
GCAACCATTACCACCTTGTTTTGAAGATTGGCTCCAATGGTAATTGGACCGATAGACAAGTACTTATAACCTGGCAATCTTTATACTCTTTACCTGTTATGTGTGATCGCTATTTGAGAGGTGATGACTTAGATGGCGCATCTCTTCGACTCGTTCAGAGATATGCCGGTGAATATCGCGAGCGTTTAAGCTCAATTTCTTGGTTTATGAAGTCTATAAATGAGTATATTTCCAGGATGGCTAACGAAGAAGATAGATGTACTGGACATTTCTGGGAATCTCGGTTCAAGAGTCAAGCATTACTTGATGAACGGGCACTTTTAACCTGTATGGCATACGTTGATCTGAACCCCATTAGAGCATGTATGGCCAAGTCTCTGGCTGATTCAGAATACACTTCGATTAAGGAACGTATTGAATCCATATCTACTGACCTATTGCCATTCGGAAAAGGTGATAATGACCTACCCTATTATCTTTCGAGTTATATTGATATGGTTGATGAAACTGGTCGGGTCATCAGAGACGATAAAAAGGGTTATATTTCTGAAAAATTGGGTTCTGCTTTAACCGAATTAGAGTTAAATCCGGATACATGGCTGGATGAATTAAAGGGTTTTAAATCTATTGGATATTCCGCTGTTGGGACGGTTAATCAACTTAAAGAATACTCAGATAAAACAAAGCGAAAATGGTCAGTTGGTATTCGCCTAAAACCGGCTTTGGAATAGACTGAATTCTACATCTTGGTTACATCACTTCACCTTCGTGAAGCCATGCCGCTCGGCTTGGATCAGAGAAAACCACCTAAAAATATTATTTCAAGGCATTACAAACCTCAACCAAACTAAGCAACCCAAAAACACCTAGTTTCAAGTGTTATTTTGCGTCAAAATTTAGCATCAAGGCTCGTTTTACGACCTTCATCTGATGACTGTCCATTTTTACAAAATATTACCACAGAACAACTTAAAGGGTACTGACCCCTTTATTTCTGACCCCTTTATTTATTCCTTTATTTATTCACTCCCTTTATTCATTCGCACATATTTATTTTTTTAACCAAAATTATGCCATAATCGCTAATAGAGTTTAGAGCCAACAACTCATCAGTATATTGTTTAAATACACCAGTAACTACAACACAATAAAACTTATTGGGGATATATTGAACACCTTCAGGCAATTGTTTCGTGTGAAGAGAAAGATCTAAAAGAACATCATGGTTTGGAGCTATAAATAAAGATTTATATCCCATTTCATGAATTTTTAAAAATCCCTTAACTGTAATTACCTTATTATCATATTTATCAATATTGTCAATAACCTTACTTATAGTGATAGTATTTCTATTATTTGAACAACCTATTATAAATATAGCTATAATATATGTGATTAACATTTTTTTCATTTTATTTTCCGTTAATTATTCTTTAGATAATCTTTAGCAATTTTTAACATTAAGGCCGGAACACCTGGCCGCCAATTTTGTTCCACATACTTCCCAAAATTTTCATCCTCACCACCTCCTAGGTACTTTATTTTTGGACTATTAGGTTTGCCAGTAATATGATACCTGTATCCACGTGCTGTTATAACACCACTTGTCATGTTTAACTTTAAAGGATTATGATCTCCATGACCTGGAATATCACGAGCCAGTTCTGTTGCTTTCACATGAGTACTTTTATTTTTACCAGATTCGGCAACCACCGGTTCAAGATGATTGTGAACCAACAAAGTGGCATTGGGGTACTCATTTTTATATAAAATACATCGGTCATCACCCGAGCAACCTTTTTGACTTGTTCCGAGAACTGACTCAGATGACCCGTCAACAAATATTTTAGTTTCAATTGTATCATCAGGCCCTAAATGTGGTTCAAAATCCATGTCCCTAAGAGCATTTTCATCATTAGAAAAATCTTTTTTCTTTGTTTTGATACGGCTTCTAGGCCTCGGCGTCCCATCCCAACCCTGACCACTATTATTTATTCCAAAAGCCAAATCCCCATTTCCCATACTCCCGCCATTAACCCCCGCAGGCATATCATTCTGGGTGGTGGTGTTATCTCTTTCTTGAGGTAAAGCTCGCTGCGAAACACCCGAACCACCCATTAACCCATTGGTATCTCGGGTTGTGTTGGGCGGGAGCATGCGGTTGTACTCTTGCCTCATATGGTACCAGGGATCAATGACACTTTTAGGTGTATTTCCAGTGGGGTCTGCATAGCTAAGCGGATTATTATAAACATATGCATACCGATTTAATGAATCAACCACCGGTCCATCGGGTACAACCGTATCGGCTTGCAGCATCATGCCGAGATTGGGATCGTACATTCTGGCATTGAAATTAATCAGACTCAATTCAGACACATGATCTTGACCCGTAAACCCTCTATTGGTTATGTTTGAAATTAAGAAGTAGTTCAGTATTGGATCAGGTCTGGTAATGGGTCGGTTCTTACCAAATGCATCGTAGGATAGATGTCTTACGCCGTAACCCGATGGCGCATGGCTGGCAATAACCTGGGTACTTCCCAGGTGGTCTTTAAACATATAGTCGATGTCAATAATCTCAGGACCATGGTGGGTGACCACTGTATTGTCACCTAAATAGCGCTTGTATTTAATGGATTCCGGAACACCACCTGACCAGTTTGTGGTGACTATTTCAACATTACCCACATACCAGGTTAGCGTTTCTTCACCGCTATAAATATCTTTGCGGGTGAGTTTTTCATTATTGGCACCATAGCTGTATTCAACCGCATAGCTACCTTGACTCATGCGTTTGGCCTTGTTGAAGGCCGTGTAGTCAAGGACTCGACCATCTGATAAGGTCTGGTTACCCACTGCATCATATCCATAACTTTTACCATCTGTGGTACCTGACACACCGTGAATATGATTGGGGTCATAATTGTAAGTAATGGATGGCGCATGACCATGTTTTAAGGTTGAGCGCCTGCCACCGGCATCGTAGGTGATATCATAATCAGTCAGCTCAATTAAACCGAAATACGGATCCGTGAATGTGGTATCAACACGTTCAATTCGGTTAACCCGATCGTAAGTAAATTCCTCTATCAGCTCATTACCGATAACTCTGGAATCATTTCGGACGGTCATATTACCCACGGCATCGTACTGATACGTCATGTATTGAATATCTGAGCCACCGTTACCATGACCGGTCATTAGTAACTTCATACGACCGGACACATCATATTCGCGGTAGGTATGGATATTATTTCCTGAAACTTCTCTTGTCACATGACCAAAGGCATTTTTGTCTTGTATGGTTTGAAGAATAATCGGGGACACGCATCGATTGTAGCAAATTTCTTACAACCCGAATCGATAATCACTACAGATTTTTAGTTTTAAACCTGTCAGGATGGTGTTTTTACATGGAGAAAGTGATGACCGTAGCAA
>QQUO01000065.1 GCA_008501575.1 Pseudomonadota bacterium | reverse complement strand
CTTAACGTTCGACCAGGTTATTGGCTATCACCCCATTCCGGGTCTTTATGAGGATCAACATGTAGCGGCCATTGGTGGTATGTATTCAGGTGCGACAGCCATGGATCAGGCGTTTCATGGTGCCATGGATACCTTACAAATACTACACCAACTTGAATTGGATAATTACCAACCAGGCGGAGGTGCCAGTTATCCTGACAATAGTTTCGGCAGGCAATTGCAACTGATTGCCCAGTTGATTAAAGAAGATTTAAATGTCAATGTGGCCACCGCCGAATTTGGCGGTTGGGATACTCACAATGGCCAGGGAGATGGTGGTGGCGGTACCTTTGCCGGACGGGTGGGTGATTTATCCAATGCGGTGACGGCATTGTGGCAAGATCTGAATGGCTCAGGATTGGGGCAGCAAGTGACGATTGTCATTCACAGTGAATTTGGTCGTCGGGCGAAGCAAAATGGTGAAGGCAACAGTGGTACCGATCATGGCTCAGGAAATGTCATGTTGGTGATCGGCGGCCGCGTTAATGGTGGCCAAATGTACGGTCATTTTGCCGGTTTGGCCAATCATGAATTGTTTGAGGGAGAAGATGTGTCTCCGGAAATTGACTATCGCCAGGTACTGGGAACCATTGTTAAAGAGGTTTTGGGAAATCCACATTTAGATCAAGTATTTCCCGGGTACAGCAACCATCAATCGATGAATTTTGTATCCAGTGATTTGATATTTAGCGATGGTTTTGACATTTAAGCGGTTAACACATCTTGTTTAAGCAGCTGGATTAATTGATTGGGAGAGTGCCAATCGGGTCCACAAACATAACGGGGCATTAACCACGGATTGGTGTCGTGTGTAACGGGTTTGGCTTCACAGGTAAAGGCCGCTTTTATCCCTGCTTGTTGACCAAGTGTGGGTAAAAATTCTTGGGCTAAATAGGTATTATGATGTCCCCATGGGTAACAAAACAATTGGCTGTTTCCTGCGCTTATACGGTCTATTTCTTTTTTTGCCCGGATGATTTGTCGGGTGGCTTGGGTTTCATCTGTAATGGATTTAAAGTTTGCTTGTTCTGTGCAATAAATATCCGGATGTCGGTGATCCCAAGAATGATTTTCGATGGCCATCAAGGCTGAATGGTTGGCCTCTTTCCACCAGTTATCATTTAACAATTGGTGCCCTTGTAACGATTTCATGGCGATTTTAGTGCGGGCCCGGCTACAAGCAATGACAAAAGCCGTTAAGTGGGCATGGGGTTGATGTTTTTGCCCAACATCAGCATGAAAGTCCTTTAATATGCGATAAAAACTTTTTTGGGGTCCAAAATTGAGGTAGTCACCATCGATAAAATCATGATCTAAGCCATCGTCACAACTCAAAGCCACATAAGGTGCGGCATCATGATGCAGTTCTCTGTCACCATTGACCCATTCAGCCAGCCAATATAAAGGAATAATCTGAAAACCCAAATGATGCAAGTTGTATAAATCACTCTGAAAAGCAATGCGGTCATTGCTTTGGTAGCTGTTGCCGGTGATGTTGGCCGCATGATAAGTCAATACCGGCACCTTAACTTTGGTCATAATTAGTTTTCTAAAAATTCTTTTTTAACGGTGGCAAAAGCATTTAAAGCCAAATCCAAATCATTTTGGGAGTGACCTGCCGAGATTTGAAGACGAATACGGGCTTCGCCTTTGGGTACCACCGGAAAACTAAATCCAATGCAGTAAACTCCTAATTCCAGTAAGCGATCAGCCATTTCTGATGCCAGGCGTGCATCGCCCAGCATTATGGGCACAATTGGGTGGTTATCACCAGCCACAGTAAACCCTAAGTGACTGACTTTGGTTCTAAAATAATCGGTGTTGGCAGATAGTTTTTGAATCAGATCATGTGATTGATTAATTAAATCCAAAACCTCGATACTGGCGGCCACCAATGCAGGTGGCAGTGAGTTTGAAAATAAATAAGGTCGGGAACGTTGTCGTAACAATTCAATCACCTCTTTTTTACCCGTGGTAAAACCACCGGCCGCACCACCCAATGCTTTTCCTAAGGTCGAGGTGAAGATGTCAATTTTATCCATTACGCCTTCCAATTCAGCAGATCCGCGACCCGTGGCGCCGACGAAGCCGGTGGCATGGGAATCATCGACCACCACCATGGCATCATATTGTTGAGCCAAATCAGTGATGGCTTTTAGCGGTGCAATGGTGCCGTCCATAGAAAAAACACCATCGGTGACAATCATTCGACGTTCACAGTCTTGGGTTTGTTTAAGAATGTCTTCTAAAGCAGCTAAATCACGGTTTGGATATCGGTGACGTTGGGCTTTGCATAGACGGATACCATCAATAATGGATGCATGATTGAGTTGGTCACTAATTACGGCATCTTTGTCATCTAAAATGGTTTCAAATAAACCGCCGTTGGCGGCAAAACAGGAAGAATATAGAATGCTGTCCTCGGTGCCAAAAAACGCACTGATTTTTGCTTCTAATTCTTTATGTATGTCTTGTGTACCGCAAATAAAACGCACAGATGCCAAACCAAAACCATGGGTGTCCAAGGCTTTTTTTGCGGCTTGAATGATGGCCGGGTGGTCGGCCAGACCCAAATAATTATTGGCACAAAAATTAAGCACCTTACGGCCGTCAGGTAATTCGATGTGTGCCGATTGTGGGCTGACAATGACGCGTTCTTTTTTATATAAACCGTCGGCTTTAATTTGATCGATAACTTGTTGATATTTCTGCATATTAGCTCCAGCTGCAAACGACTTTGCCACATTGACCAGCGGCCATTAAATCAAAACCATGTTGAAAGTCGTCTATTGAAATTTCATGGGTAAGAACATGTTGTAAAGGGAAACCTGATAACAGCATTTGAGTCATTTTATACCAGGTTTCATACATTTTTCGACCGGTGACACCTTTGACTGATAAACCCTTAAAAATAATGTTGTCCCAGTTTATCTGGGTCTCGTCAGGTAACATGCCGAGTAGGGTGACTTTGCCGCCATTATACATGTTGTTCAGCATGTCATTAAAGGCGGTGGGGTTGCCGGACATTTCCATGCCTAAATCAAAACCGGTGATGTGGGCATCGCGCATTATGTCATGCAGATTTTCACGGGTAACATTAACAGTTTTGGTGGCACCCATTTTTTTAGCCAGATTAAGCCTGTAGTCATTGACATCGGTAACAATTACATTGCGGGCACCCACATGATTACAAATACCGGTGGCGATAATGCCGATGGGCCCGGCGCCGGTGATTAGCACATCTTCGCCGACCATATCATATTCTAAAGCACAGTGAGCAGCATTGCCAAAAGGATCAAAAAAGGCGGCTAAATTGGATGGGATGGCATCCGGTACCGGCCACAGGTTTTGTACCGGCATCGAAACATATTCAGCAAAAGCACCATCCCGGGTAACACCAATGCCTTGAGTGTTGGGGCATAAATGTTGGGTGCCGGCACGACAGTTTCGACAAACACCGCAGACAATATGGCCTTCAGCACTGACCCGCTGGCCGACTTCGTAACCTTTGACTTCGATGCCCATCTCGACAATATGGCCAACAAATTCGTGGCCGATAACCAGGGGTGTTTTAATGTTTTTGGCTGACCATTTATCCCAATTGAAAATATGTAAATCGGTGCCACAGATGGCAGTTTTTTCTACTTTGATGAGGACATCATTGTGGCCGATTTCAGGTTTTGGCACTTGGTCCATCCAAATGCCTTTTTCAGGAAATTTTTTGACCAATGCTTTCATAAATATCACCGTGCGGGAAAAGTGTTGGTTTAAGTGTTGCCCGATTTTCAGGCGGCTTTATTATAAACTAATTTGGCATGGATTTTTGGTTGGCATACGCACAAAGCAATCACATGAAAGATCGCTTTGTTGGGTCACTGTGCTTTAACAATCAGTTCTTGTTAAGTTTCGCCAGTTCCTCATTGCGTAAATCTTTGCGTAAAATTTTACCAACATTGGTTTTTGGCAATTCATCTCTAAATTCAATAATTTTTGGGCCTTTGTAACCGGTTAAGCTCTTACGACAATGGGCAATCACTTCTTCAGCCGTTAGATCTTTGTTTTTACTGACCACAAATAACTTAACTTTTTCACCGGAACGTTCATCAGGAACACCGATGGCAGCAGCTTCAATAATGTCCGGATGTAAAGTGGCCGCATCTTCAATTTCATTGGGATATACATTAAAACCTGAGACCAGAATCATGTCCTTTTTGCGATCGACAATCTTAAAATAACCCTGTTCAGTCATTATGGCGATGTCACCGGTTTTTAACCAGCCATCTATAAAGGTGGCGGCGGTTTCATCTGGGCGATTTAAATACCCTTGGCTGACTTGCGGGCCTTTTATGCACAACTCACCGGGTTCTCCTACCGGAAGAGGTTGGTTATTATCGTCACGAATTTGGCATAGGGTCGATGGAATGGGTAAACCAATGGTGCCGTTATAGGCATCCAATGGAATGGGATTGATGCAAGCTGCCGGAGAGGTTTCGGTCAGACCATAGGCTTCGGCCAAAGTCACACCGGTTGTTTTTTTCCAGGCTTCGGCAGTGCTTTTTTGTACGGCCATACCACCACCTAAAGCGAACTTAAACGCCGAAAAATCAAGTGCATCAAAACCCGGGGTGTTAAGCAAACCATTGAACAGGGTATTGACACCGGTCATGACTGTAAATTTATGCTGGCCAAGTTCTTTAACAAAACCGGCCATGTCTCGCGGGTTGGTGATTAATATATTTTTAGCGCCGTAGTATGAAAAAGTCAGCATGTTCGCCGTTAAAGCAAAAATATGATAAAGCGGCAGGGCTGTAATGGCCACTTCTTGGTTGTTGGCGTCCAATTCGCTGCCAATCCATAACTTTACCTGCATGACATTGGATACCATATTTCGGTTGGTCAGGATGGCGCCTTTTGAGACACCTGTGGTACCTCCCGTGTATTGTAAAAAAGCAATGTCATCCAAATTTCGTTTGACTTTTTTAAGTTTAAAACCCTGGCCGGCTTTTAAGCAGTCTTTGAAAGTTGATGCCTGGGGTAAATCAAAGCGTGGCACCATTTTTTTAATGCGTTTTATGACAAAGTCCATGACCATGCCTTTTAAGCCACCAATCATTTCACCAATGGTGGTGGTAATGATTTGTTGAACTTTAGTTTCATCGACAATTTCGGCCAATGAAGCCGCCGTGTTCTCAATAATCAGGATGGCTTTGGCTTCTGAGTCATTAAGCTGATGTTTCAGCTCTTTGGGTGTATATAATGGATTGATATTGGTGGCAATCATTCCGGCTCTAAGAATACCTAACACCGCGATTGGGTATTGCAACACGTTCGGCATCATGATGGCGATAACATCCCCTGTGTTAAAGTGTTGCTGTAAATAAGCCGCAAACTTTTCCGAGTAATGGTCTAACTCGGCGTAACTGATGCCTTTGCCAAAGTTCACAAATGATGTTTGATCTGCGTATTTTTGACAAGCTGATACCATCATGTCAGCCACATTTTGATGGGGTAATTCACCAATTTCTGCAGGGATGCCGGGTTTGTAATGATCCAGCCAAGGTTTGTCTATTTTCATATTGTCCCAATTTATGTTGATATACCATTTCTACGAATGGTTTATGATTAAAAAGTCCAAATCATTGACAAATCAGTTTATGGTAGCGACTGTCAATGCTTTATCAATAGTAAATGTTTTTATGACAATTTTCTACTAATTTGATAGACTTTAAATTTACTAAACAGACACAGCCATATGCCGACAGATTTGTTGATACATGCACCACAGCCGCACACCATTGGTGTTTTGGTATTAACTTTGGTGGCACTGATATTATTCACGCGTGAAAACATCAGTTTAGAGACGTCCAGTTTTTTTGTACTGTGCATGCTGGTGGTTGGTTTTCAAATATTCCCTTATGTTAAAAATGATGGAGAGGTGTTTCCTGTCAGTTCATTTTTTCTGGGTTTTGGTAACGAAGCCTTGGTTGCTGTTTGTGCCTTAATGATTGCGGGTCAGGCGTTGGTCCGTACCGGAGCCACAGAACCGGTGGGCCGGTTTTTGGCCAAAATGTGGGGGTATAGCCCCTCATTATCTTTATTGTTGACATTAATTGTCGGTGCCGTGCTCAGTGCTTTTATCAACAACACCCCGATTGTGGTGCTGTTGTTACCGGTGCTGATTAATGTGTCATTAAAAACCGGTCAATCACCTTCCGGTACCCTGATGCCGATGGGTTTGGCGACTTTATTGGGAGGTATGTCAACCACCATCGGTACTTCAACAAATTTATTGGTGGTGAAAGTGGCTGAAGATTTAGGGGTGCCTGAATTTGGCATGTTTGATTTTGCATTGCCGGTGATAATGGCCAGTGCATTGGCCATTTTATATTTATGGTTGGTGGTGCCATTAATTATACCGGAACGATTGCCGCCGCTACGTGACACTTCACCCCGGGTGTTTACGGCTGAATTAAGGATTAATGAAGGCAGTTACGCTGACAACAAAACCCTGGCCGATATTCGCGATAAACTGGATGGTAAGATCTCAATATCTCGAATTGTGCGAGGTGATAATTTATCCATTGCCACCTTACCGGATGTGGTTATACATGCCGGTGATCGCCTCCTGGTGACTGATTCACCGGATAATTTACGCGAATACGAAGTGGAACTAGGTGCATCGCTGTATACCGGCAGAAAACAAGTGGGCGAGAGCAATCCCTTGACGGCCGGTGATCAATCCATTGCCGAATTGGTCATTACCTCAGGTTCTTTGTTGGATCGGGTGCGTGTTGGAGATGCCCGTTTGGAAAGTAAATTTGGCTTAACCTTATTGGCCATTCATTCACAAGGTAAGGAAACATCGGCGTTGTCCAAAGGTGTGAATGATCGGGTGATTCATCAAGGTGATGTGCTGTTGGTACAGGGTAGTAATGAAGCCATCAAAAAAGTGAAAAGATCCGGTTCTTTATTGTTATTGGATGGTGGTGAAGAATTACCGCACACAGAAAAAGCCCCGATTGCTTTAGGGGTCATGGCTGCGGTTGTGGCTTTGGCCGCATTTAATATTACACCCATTGCGGTCAGCGCCACTCTGGGTTGTTTTGTGTTAATTGCCACCGGCTGTTTACGCTGGCATGATGCCACCCGCGCATTAAGTGTACAGGTGGTTTTGATTATTGTGGCTTCTTTGGCATTGGGCTCTGCTTTGATGGTTACCGGGGGTGCCGATTTTCTGGCCAATGTTTTTGTTGTTTCCACTTATGCCCTGGCACCGGGTATGGTATTAGGTATTTTAATGTTGGTAATGGCGATATTAACCAATATAGTGTCTAACAATGCCACTGCCGTTATCGGTACCCCCATTGCAGTGAGTATTGCGCAACGCATGGGAATGCCGGTTGAACCTTTTGTGCTGGCTGTTTTATTTGGTGCTAATTTAAGTTACGCCACGCCGATGGCTTACAAAACCAATTTGCTGGTGATGAATGCCGGTGGCTACAAATTCAATGATTTTGTGCGAGTGGGGATTCCCTTGGCGTTAATCATGTGGCTGTCGTTAACCGGTTTGTTAACGTGGATTTATCAACTTTATTAAAAGGATAATGTATGGGTGAACAAAACATAAGTCGAGGCGATAGTCATGAAGCTAAACGCTTGTTTACACGGGCCGTATTAAATGATTTACGTGCTTTGGAGTTGATGATTGATGAGGGCTTGATTGAATCCGGTGCTCGGCGCATTGGTGCTGAACAAGAAATGTTTATTACCGATCAGAATTTCAGTCCAAAATTAACCGCCCTTGATATTTTAAAAGACATCAACGATCCGCGTTTCACCAATGAAATTGCGCTGTTTAATTTAGAAGCGAATTTAACACCACGGCGCTTTATCGGAGCTTGTCTTCGTGAAATGGAAGCTGAAATGAATGAAGTGGTGTCATTGGCTAAACAGGTGGCCGCAAAGCATGGTTCACACATTATTTTAACCGGCATTTTACCAACATTGCGACAGTTGGATTTAACCATGGACAGCATCACACCGATGGATCGATATTATGAACTTAATGATCGTTTAAAAGAAATTCGCGGGGATGATTTTCGCATGGAAATCAGGGGTATTGATGAGCTGGCGGTGACCCATGATAACTTTATGCTGGAAGCCATGAACACCAGTTTTCAAATTCATTTTCAAGTCAGTGGTCATGAGTTTGTTGATATGTATAATCTGTCGCAAGCGGTGACTGCCCCATTAATGGCGGTGGCGGCCAATTCCGGCTTAATTCATCATTACCGACTGTGGCATGAATCACGCATTGCGGTGTTTCAAAATTCCATTGATACCCGCTCCACAGCCCATCAAAAACGGGGCACCCAGCCCCGGGTACATTTTGGTAATGAGTGGATAGAAAGTATTGTGGATGTTTTTCGAGATGATATTTCACGATTTCCGGTGGTGTTAACCACTGATTTTGAAGAAGATCCGGTGGCCATGGTCAAAGCCGGGGTTATTCCAAAACTAAAGGCATTAATGCTCCACAACGGCAGTGTCTATCGATGGAATCGACCCTGTTACGGTGTTAAAGACAATATACCGCATCTGCGTATTGAAAATCGCATTTTACCCTCAGGACCAACCACCGCGGATGAAATCGCCAATGCCGCTTTTTATTTTGGCATGATGTCGGGTTTAATGAATGAAGCAGCTGAAATACCACAAAAATTACGATTTTCGGATGCTAAAAATAATTTTTTGCAGGCTTGTCGCAGTGGTTTAGAGTGTCATTTAAATTGGTTTGAGGGTGAAACATTGCCGGCCACAGAATTAATTTTAAAACAATTATTACCAATCGCAGCAGACGGCTTAAAAAGTTCTGGAATTGATGAGGCGGATATTAATCGATATTTGGGTATTATTGAACAGCGCGCCGAAAGTAAACAAACCGGTGCTAAATGGGCCATTAAATCCATTACTGAAATGGATAAAGAAGTTCATCCGGATGAAAAAGTGCGTGCCATTGTGGCTGCCATGCACCGTCATGAATCGAGCCAAAAGCCGATTCATGAATGGCCACTGGCGACCTTAGAAAAAAACATTGATTGGCGGGCATCCTATCATCGTCTGGGTCAGTTTATGACCACCAAGCTCATCACGGTACGACCAGACGATTCAATGGATTTAGCCGCCAGTATTATGGACTGGAAACGGGTTCGGCATGTGCCGGTGGAAAACGACAAAGGTGAATTGATTGGATTAATTTCTCACCGCTCAATCATTAAAAAAATAGTCGCCGGTGAATCGGAAAAAAGTATCGCAATTCGCGACATTATGAATCCCAATCCCATCTATGCTCATCCCCAAACCAGTACTGTCGAGGCTTTACAAACAATGCGTAAAGAACGCATCAGTTGTTTGCCCATTGTTGATGAACAGAACACTTTGGTTGGGGTGGTCACCGAATATGATTTTATTAAACTGGCCACCAAAATTTTGGAAAGTGATTTGCAGGAATTCCAAAACAGCCGTCAACCTGATTCAAACAAAACAACTGGAGCATAATTAATATGAGTATTTGGGATAAATTATTTGGCGAATTGATTGATGTCATTGAGTGGACTGATGACAGCCGACACACCCTGGTTTATCGTTTCCCGCGTCATGGCAATGAAATAAAGAATGGGGCCATGTTAACAGTCAGAGAGGGGCAAGTGGCGGCCTTGGTGAATGAGGGTGAATTGGCAGATGTCTTTAGCCCGGGCTTATATCAATTGGAAACCGCCAATATGCCGATTTTATCGACCTTACAAGGTTGGAAACATGGTTTTGAAAGCCCGTTTAAAGCAGAGGTTTACTTTTTTAACACCCGTGTTTTCACCGACATGAAGTGGGGATTGAGAAACCCATTAATACTGAGGGATAAGGAGTTTGGAGTGATTCGGGTGCGGGCATTTGGTAGTTACACCTTCCGTATTGCTGAGCCGGCTGTGTTATTGCGTGAAATTGTCGGTACTGATGGCCATTTTGTGCTGGAAGAAATTATTGGTCAGTTAAAAAATCTGGTGGTCAGTGGATTTGCCCAGGTGATTAGCCAATCGGGCGTTCCGGTATTAGATTTAGCCGCCAGTTATGATGATTTAGGGCAATTTTTAACCCGGGAAATAAAACCTTTGTTTGCGGATTATGGCTTAGCCCTTGAACAACTGTTGGTTGAAAATATTTCGGTACCGCCTGTGGTCGAAAAAGCATTGGATGAACGGGCCAGTTCCATCGCTGTGGGTGATCTGAATCGTTTCAGTCGTTATCAACAAGCGCAAGCCATGCGTGATGCCGCGAATCAGCCCGGGGTCGCTGGCGGTGCGTTGGGCATGGGTATGGGCTTTGGTATGGCGCAATCTTTTGGTCAAGCCCTGGCCAAAGGTGATGACACCGATCCTTTACAGCCACCGCCTGTGCCCAGTCAGGTGAATGAAGTCAAGCACTACTATATCATCATTGATGGTGATCGCAGCGGTCCATTGAATTTAGCGGCCATAAAAGCATTGCTTGATGATAAAAAAATAAGCAGTGACAGTTTGGTCTGGACAGCCGGTATGGATGATTGGGCTGCGGCCGATCAAATTAAAGAGATCAGGGTGTTATTGCAACAGCAACCACCACCCATGCCGCAATAATAATCTTAAAACATGATTCAATACGCACACTTTAAGTGCCGGCAGTGCGGTTCAGATATGGATTACGCCATTGGTCGGCATTCTTTGCAATGTGTCAGTTGTGGTGCAATCAATCCGATTGAATCTGTCCGAGACAATCAGCAGTCGCACGATTATGAGTTGACCAGGCAACGGCTCAGTTATTTGACACCACAATCGAGTCAGTTGGAATTGCATTGTGACAATTGTGGTGCCACTTTTCTGATGGCACCTGATCAGCACGCCGGTGACTGCCCATATTGTGATTTAAACATTGTGGTGCCCGCCGAAAAACACCGGCAATTGGCACCTGATTATGTATTGCCATTTGCTGTGGATGATAAAACGGCGGCAAATTCATTTAAGCAATGGTTGCGAAGATTGTGGTTTGCACCCTCAAAACTCAAGTTAAAAGCCTTTAAGTCTAAGCCCATGCAGGCCATTTACATGCCGATGTGGAGTTTTGATGCACAAGTGAGTTCTGATTATCAGGGCCGCCGCGGTGATTATTACACCACTTATCGAACTGTCACCCAACGCATTAATGGCCGTACCCAAACATCGCGACAAGCGGTGCAAAAGATTCGGTGGCGCTCGGTCAGTGGGCATGTTTTTAATGTTTTTAAGCATGTCTACACCTTTGCTTCAAAAGCATTACCCGATAAGTTTTTGAGTTTTCTCAGTCACTGGGATTTTCACCAGGCACAGGATTATAAACCGGAATATTTAAGCGGTTTTCAATCACAACTATATCAATTGGGTATTGATGTCGGTTATGCGCAGGCCAAACAAATCATGGATGAGGTCATTCGAACCAGTATTCGCCAAGATATTGGTGGTGATCAACAACAAATATTGCGGGTTAATTCAGTGTATTCGGAAGTCAAATTTCGGTTGGTATTGGTGCCGGTTTACCTGGCAGCCTTTAGCTATCAAAATAAAATTTATCGCTATGTGATTCATGGTCAAACCGGCCGTACGTATGGTGAGCGTCCCTGGAGTTGGCTGAAAATATCGGCCGCAGTGCTATTATTGGTGACCGCTATTGCCGCATTTTTTAACTTTCAACGCTTAATAAGTTGATGTTTTTGATACCGATAAAATATAGACAATAATATCCACAAAGTTTAAACTTGGCATGTGTTCAACAATAAGGGCCATTCCTTACCCTAATGACAGACGACCAGAGTAACAAAGACACGGACGAAGATGCTTCGCAAAAGACGTGGTTATCAAAAATAACCAACCTGTTTAACGACCAACCCCAAAGCCAGAATGATATTCTGGAGATACTCGATGTGGCCCATGAAGACGGCTTGTTGGATGGCTATGCGCTGAGTATGATGAAAGGCGCTTTAAATGTGTCTGAATTACAAGTCAGGCAGGTGATGGTGCCACGTTCGCAAATGGTGGTGGTGCCGATTGATATCACCATTGAAGAGGTCTTGCCGATTATTGTGGAATCAGGTCACTCACGTTTTCCGGTGGTTGGTGAAGACAAGGATGAGTTAGAAGGTATCTTGTTGGCTAAAGATGTCTTGCGGACATTCGTAAAAGAAGAAAAAGATTTTAACCTTAAGGAATTAACCCGCCCAGCGGTGGTTATTCCAGAATCAAAACCGATCAATACCTTATTGCAAGAATTCAGAACCTCGCGTAATCACATGGCCATAGTCATTGATGAATATGGCGGGGTGGCCGGTTTGGTGACCATTGAAGATATTTTAGAAGAGATTGTTGGTGAAATTGACGATGAGTATGACAGTCAAAATGAACCCTTTATTCTTAAATTGTCAGACAGTATATACCGCATCAATGCCCTCACCACCATTACAGAGCTGAATGAATTTTTTGGCTTAGAGATTGATGACAGTGAATTTGACACCGTTGGTGGTATGGTGGCCAATAAGGCCGGCCGATTACTGGATGAGGGGGAGACCATTGTTATAGACAAAATGATTTTCACCATTACCCAATCAGATAAAAGGCGCATTCAATTTTTAGATATGGCATGGGCTTAAGACAGCGTGTTGTCAAGCTGAGCTTGTTATTTTGTATGTGTTGGACTGTCACCGTCAACAGCCAAACCGTTCGTTTAATCACCATTGGTCCCGGTGAGGCTTTTTGGTCTGTCTATGGCCACACGGCTTTGGCAATTGATAACCAGGTGTATGCTTTTGGTTATTTTAATTTTGCTGAAGATAATTTATTTAAAGCCTTTTTAATCAATGACATGCGTTATGCCATGGGCATCAGTGACTTATCAGATGAATTGTACTGGGCTGAATCACAACGGCGCCAATTTACTGAGCAAATATTGGCAATATCACCGCTTGCCGTACAACAGCTGAAACAGCAATTGGATTATCATTATTTGCCCCAAAATCGTCATTATGCCTATGATTATTTTGATAATAATTGTGCCACAAAAGTTCGTGATTTCTTGAATCAAGCCACTGCCGGTGAACTATTTCAGCAATCTCAGCTTAAAAGTCCCTACAGTTATGCTGATTTAACTTTACCGACATATCGGCAATCGGCCATGCGTTTTGGTTTGGCGTTGGGCTATGGCTATCAGGCTTATCAAAAGCTCAATTATTGGCAATCCATGGCATTCCCAATGGTCATTAAAGATTTTATGAATCAACAGATGTCTGATCGGGTGGTTAATGAAGCCGTGCTTTATCAACCACCGGCAGAATCATGGCAAATTTTAAAAGACCATGCTTTTTACCTGATACTTTTAGGGGGGTTGCTGATTGCCTGGTTTATTAAACCTATTCGAAATCAAGTGGTGA
>QQUO01000312.1 GCA_008501575.1 Pseudomonadota bacterium | reverse complement strand
AAAAGACCGATATGTTTGCCCGCTTTTCAACCGTGGCCGGTGAACGCGGGGCGGCGGATGCGGAACGGGATATTCGGGGATTTGCCTTGAAGTTTTATACCGATGAGGGGATTTGGGACCTGGTGGGGAATAACACCCCGGTGTTTTTCTTTCGCGACCCTTTGAAGTTCCCGGATTTAAATCATGCGGTTAAGCGTGATCCCAAAACCAATATGAGAGATGCCAATAATAACTGGGATTTCTGGACTTTGCTGCCGGAGGCATTGCACCAACTGACCATACTTATGAGTGATCGCGGTCTGCCGGTCGGTTACAGAAATATGCACGGATTTGGCAGTCACACCTATAGTTTACTGAATAAAGACAATGTCAGGCATTGGGTGAAATTTCATTTTGTCACCCAACAAGGCATCGAAAACCTGTCTGACGAAGAGGCGGCCAAAGTCATTGGTATGGATCGCGAATCTTCGCAACGTGATTTGTTTGAAGCCATTAAAAATAAGGATTTTCCGAAATGGAAAATGTTTATTCAGGTGATGACCGAAGAGCAGGCAAAGACTTATCGCTTTCATCCTTTTGATTTAACCAAGGTTTGGTCTAAAAAAGATTTCCCATTAATTCCTGTGGGTGAATTCGAGCTCAATAAAAACCCGGAAAACTATTTCCAGGATGTCGAACAAGCGGCATTCAATCCAACCAACATTGTGCCGGGCATTGGCTTCTCGCCGGACAAAATGCTGCAAGGCAGGTTGTTTTCCTATGGTGATGCGCAGCGTTATCGACTGGGCGTTAATCATTATCAAATTCCGGTTAATAAACCCACCTGTCCTTATCATGCCTATCATCGGGATGGCGCCATGCGGGTTGATGGTAATTATGGTGGCAGCAAGCATTATGAACCCAACAGTTACGGTGAATGGCAAGAACAGCCAGAAGCACAAGAACCGCCATTGGAACTAAGTGGTGATGCCTATGCCCATAATTTCCGTGATGATGATGAAGATTATTTCACTCAGCCGGGCGATTTATATCGCATCATTAAAGCCGATGGCAAAGCCGATTTATTGTTTAACAATACGGCGGCTAATATTGGTGGCGCGGAGAAGTTTATTCAGATTCGGCATATTCGGCACTGTTACCAAGCCGATCCCGAATACGGTGAAGGCGTGGCCAAAGCACTTGGGTTAAGCATGGATGAAGTCAATAACTTCGATATGAAGCCCCATGATCAATGGGCGCCGAGGCCAAGCCAAGAATAAATTTGCTGGCTAATAATGAGCTGACTAAGTTTGAGCGGGAATTTTATTCCAATTGATTTGATTTAAATGGGGAAAGATGTTTACTGTAATTGATAAGTCGTCAACTGCTATAACTGGTTATTATCGACAGCTTATTCAGCAAGCTTGCGAAAAAGTTGGCGCTGATATTAGACCGGTTTTATCTGGTGATGATTAGGGTGGCTGGGATATTTGCATGCTGGCTCGGTTTGCTGTTAAGCAGTGCTGTCTGGGCACAGCAGATTGCTCCGCAAACATTGAGTTTTGAGGAAGCCCGCACAAGCTTAGAGCAGACTTCGGATGCACTGGCTGCAGCGGATGCCAATGTGCGCGGAAAGCTTGCACTTTCCGATGCCAGCAAGTCGCTGCGACTGCCGGAAATTTCAGTGGACGTGCGGCGCATGGAGTTTCAAAAATCGCTGTCTCTGCCGTTGGGTTCGCTGGCTCCGGTTGCCGCTGCCTTCGATATTCCCAGTCCGCTCGAATTTCGTGAACGTGATTGGCGGACGCGTCCAATTCTGACCACTGTGTTGCCACTTTACAGTGGCGGGCAAATTCCGGCGGCGCAGTCGGCTGCGGCGGCTGCGGTGCGGCAAGCCACGGCTGAGCGCGACCAGGCGTCACAGGCCCAGGTGCTGCAATTGGTGCAACTGTATTTCGGTCAGCAATTAGCCCGGCAGGCTTTGGCAGTGCGTCGTGACGTCCGTGATGGTCTGCAGCGGCATGTGGACAATACCGATAAACTGGAACAGGAAGGCTTTGCGACCAAGGCCCAACGGCTACAGGCTGCGGTGGCTCGCGATCAGGCTGAGCGTGAATATCAACGTGCAATCAATGATTTAGATACCATCAGTGCCTCGTTATCGAAACTATTGCGCAGTGATCGACCGATTGCTACTTCGACCCCACTGTTTGTCATCAGCACCACGCCGGGTCCACTTGAGACTTTTCTCCAATCTGCGCTGTCATATCATCCGCAAATCCGTCGTTTGAAAGCCTTAAGCCAGCAGGCCAGTGAAGGGGTTAAGGTGCAAAAAGCCAAACTGAAACCACAGTTGTATGCGTTCGGACAATACGACCTGCACCGCGATGACGCCTTAATCACTGATTCTGACTGGGCGTTTGGAATCGGACTGAAATATACGTTTCTTTCCGGTCGCAATCGGAATCGTGAGATTGCGGCGGCCCTCGAGCAGCAGTTTCAGACCGAAGCAGGATTACGAGAGGCACACAACCAGATTACCATCGGTGTCGGTAAGACTTATAATGATTTGGAATCGGCACGCCAACAGTTTCTGTTGTTGGATAGTTCCATTGAGCTGGCCCGGGAAAGTTTGCGCTTGCAAGAACTGTCATTCCGCGAAGGTCAGGTAACCTCACTGGATGTAATTGATGCTCGTTTACAGCTTGGGGGCGCGTTGGTTGAGCGCGCGCAGGCTGCTTATGAATATGATGTAACCCTGGCGCGCTTATTAGAGATGAGCGGACAACTTAACAATTACCAAGACTATTTCCGTCAAGCAGATAAGGTGCTGAAGCAATGAATGAGAGCAACAACAAGCATAAAACTTCAGGTCAAGTATCGCAATCGAATCGAGCACGCTGGTGGATTGCTGTCGTCATTATGGTTCTCGTGATGGTAATCATCACCTCCGGGTTGTGGCTGGCATTCCGTGCTCCGCAGAATGTTGTGCAGGGTATGGCTGATGCTGACAGCATCAATGTGTCGACCAAAATCAGCGCTCGGGTTTCCAAATTGTTGGTTGGTGAAGGTGACCGGGTTGAGGTCGGACAGCTGTTGTTTGAACTGGACAGCCCTGAAGTCGCGGCCAAGCTGGCGCAGGCGATAGCAGTGCTGGATGCGGCACGAACCCAAGCCGGAAAAGCAGAACATGGCGCACGGGAAGATGAGATTCGTGCGGCGGAAGCCAACTGGCGTCGAGCTGTCGCCGGTGCGGAATTGTCCCATTCCACTTATTTACGGGTCGAGAATCTCTACAGTGAAGGTGTCATGACGCGACAAAAGCGTGACGAGGCTCTGGCACAGGAACGCAGTTCTCATCAACTGGCCATCGCGGCACGGGCACAATATGATTTGGCTTTGGCCGGTGCGCGCGTAGAGGACAAGGATGCCGCGCAGGCTCAGGTTCGGCAAGCTGAGGGCGTTGTGGCCGAAGTACGTGCTGCGCAAGATGAGATTATGGGCCGGGCTCCAGTTAGCGCCGAAGTGGGTCAGCGCTTGGTCGATGTTGGTGAACTGGTGCCGGCGGGTTATCCGGTCTTTAGTCTGGTTGATATCGATCAGATGTGGGTGTCGTTAAATTTGCGCGAAGATCAGTTCAACGATATCCGGGTGGGACAGCAGATTATTGGTGACATACCTGCATTAAATTTACAAGCCGTGGCCTTTGCGGTTTATTTTATCAGCCCGGCCGGTGATTTTGCCACATGGCGGTCAACGCGTCAGTCCAGTGGCTATGATGTCAAGAGTTTTGAAATTCGACTGCGCCCATTGCAACAAATTGATGGTTTCCGACCGGGAATGAGCGTCCTGTTTGCATGGCCGCCATCAGACCAAGTGGCACAGTGAGCAGTGCCATGCCGATGCAGGCGCTGCTGGCATCGGCGCGACGCGAATGCCGGTTTTTGCTTGGTAGTCCCTGGGACCTCGCGCTGGCGACGTGGATTCCGTGTTTATTACTCATTCTTATGGCCTGGTTGTTTAGTAGCGGGGTTCCAAGAGAACTGCCAATTGCGGTGGTCGATTTAGACCGCAGTGCGATCAGTCGCGACGTGGTTCGTCACTTACAAGCATCACCGGGATTGACTGTGTCCGAGCAGCCTGTATCACTGCAATCGGCGTTTTCACTGGCACGCGCTCTGAAGGTTTATGGAGTCGTTTATATTCCGGCCGGAACCGGTCATGACATTCAGCGTTCTGGCAATGCCAGCCTCTTTAGCTATTTTAATGCCAGTTACCAGGTGGCGGGGCAGGCGGTGGCGCGCGATATTGATGCCGCCGTGCAGGCGGTATCGGCCAGGCTGGCGGTGGCCGAAGTTGCTTTAAGTCGTGGCCCTGGGAGTGTTCGCGCTGCGCCAGTTGCTGTGCAGTCAACGGTCCTGTTTAATCCCAGTCGCAGTTATGAACATTTCCTGTTGGGTTTGTTGTTCCCGGCGATTTTACATATGGCCATGTGCGTGGCCATGGTGGGGGCCTTTGGTCGTGAATTACGCGATGCCACCATTCAGGATTGGCTGCGTGACAGTCATAATCGGTTGCTGCCGGCAGTAATCGGTAAAATCACACCGTACTTCTTGTTATTTACAGTTTATGGTGCTGCTGGCTTGTTGTGGTTGCTGGTGATGAACGGTACCGGGGTGGCCGGTGGATTGACGTGGCTGATACTGGGGCAAGCCCTGATGTACCTGGGTTATGCCGCAATCGCTCTGTTGTTTGTCGCAATAACACGCAATATGGTTTCAGCACTGTCCATGGCCGGTTTATATGCCGGTACCTCACTGGCGTTTTCTGGGGCAACGTTTCCATTACAGGGCGCCCCTTGGTTTACCCGTCTGTGGAGTGATTTATTGCCGTATACCGCCTACTTGAAGTTACAGGCTCAACAGCTGGACATGGGTTCTGCTTTAACAGTCTCGCTGTGGCCAATGGGAACATTGTTGTTGTTTGTTCTGGTTGCCGGGGCGGGTGGTGTTGTGCTGTTGCGTCGTGCATCACGCGATCCCTCTGCCTGGGGACGAAGATGAATCGTTTCGGCCTTGCTTTTGCTGAAACCTTCCGCGCAATTGCCAGAGATCGCGTGGCCATTCTAAGCTTAGTCGGTGCGGTGGTTTTGTACTCATTTTTCTATCCCGCGGCCTATTACCATCAGGTGGCCAGAGATTTACCGCTGGTGGTGGTTAATCAGGATCACAGTTCGATGAGTCGTGATTTATTGCGTAAACTCGATGCGGTGCGTATGGTGCATTTAGTTGGGGTCGTTGCATCGTTGACTGAGGCACAGGGGGTGGTGGCGCGTGGCGAAGCTGAAGCGGTGTTGTTAGTACCTGCGGGTTTTGAGCGAGATATTCTGCGTGGCGACCAGGGGCAACTGGCATTGCTTGGTAATGGCGCAGTACTGGGACGTGCCAGTGTTGTGATGCAGGGTGCGGCGCTGGCCATCACTGCTTTTGGGCAAGAAGTGGCGCTGATGCAGGCGAAATTTATGGGCATTCCTGCTGGCGCACCTGTGCGCTTAATTGAGCGGCCATTGTTTAATACTGCCGAAGGTTATGGCAGCAGTATTGTTCCCGGTGTGGCGGCATTAATTGTTCAACAGAGCTTACTAATCGGCGTGGCGGTCATGGCAGCCACCCGCAGAGAACGACACGGGAAGCTGCGATTATCACGGCCGGGATTTTTTGGAATTGCCACCGCATTTTCAATGATTGGCATAATGAGTTTATTATATTTCAGCGGTTTAATATTCTGGTTTCAGGACTATCCGCGTGCCGGTAACCTGGCAGGATTGTTATTGGCGGGAGCGTTGTTTATTATGTCGGTGGTAAGTTTTGCGCTGTTTTTTGGTAGTTTCTTTCGTACCCGCGAGCGGGCCTTTCAGCTGATTACCATCACATCGTTGCCGCTGTTTTTTTTGTCAAACCTATCATGGCCGGTAGAGGCCTCGCCAGATTTGCTGGTGCGCATCGCGCAGATGCTGCCCAGTACAGCCGGAATTAACGCGATGGTTAAACTGAACCAGATGGGTGCCCGTTTACCGGAGGTGTCGACGGAACTTATTAACTTAGCCATTCTAACATTGCTTTACAGCACGCTGGCGCTGTGGCGTTACCGACCACACAAGAATGCTTATGGTGTCAAAGCAAAGCAGCGTGATACCGGTGGTTAAGTCGGGGCCTTTTAGAAAATCTAAAGGCAAAATAAATCATGGTAAGCTTAATAACTCTTTTTATATAAATACAATATGCACATTATTTTTTCACATGGCAAAGAAAGCGGCCCTGAGGGCGGTAAGATTCGGGCGTTAGCGGCTTTGGCGACGGCTTTGGGATGTACCTATGAATCGGTGGATTACCGTGATTTACCCGATCATCCGGATCAACGGGTCGAGCGTTTAATAAACCGTATTGTTGCCAGCGATGACGATGTTGTTTTAACAGGTTCGAGTATGGGCGGTTATGTCAGCGTCGCCGCCGCTTGTCAGCTGGCTGAAAATAATGATGCAGCAAAACAGCGTGTAAGGGGACTATTTTTAATGGTGCCGGCGGTGTATTTACCCGGTTACCAGCGCCAGGATTTTTCTGCTGATTTAGCGAAGATGTCAATTGTGCACGCCTGGGGTGATGATGTGGTGCCTTATGAGAATAGCTTACGGTTGGCGCAACAGCATCAGGCAGATTATCATATATTTGCCGGTGGTCATCGCCTAAGCGAAGCTTTAGAACAGGTAAAGCAGGTGTTTTCAGCCTTTATTGAATCTGTTCTTTAACTGTTTATTTGATTAATGGCTGGATTATAATAAGGACATGTGTGGCGCTTTTTTTGTGGAAAATAACCAGGGGATGCAAAAGCTGACTGCGGCTTTGGGTGTGTCTGAATTGGAATCCCGGGGAATTCGGGTGCCGGCGTCGATGGTACAAATTATTACGGAACCACACATCAACCAACGCCAACTTGAGGATGCCAAATGGTGGTTGTTATTGGATAAAACCGGCAAACCCAATTACCAGTACGCGACCTTTAACAGCCGTTCGGATAAATTGTACAGCTCCAGACTCACCAAAAATCTATTAAAAAATTCACGTTGCCTGTTGCCGGCATCCGGTGTGATTGAAGGTCAGGATAAACAATACCACAGTTTAACCGCAAACCTCGGTGCCGTGGCTCTGGGTGGTCTTTACAAACGCTATCAAGTTGGCGATCAGCTAATGACCACAACCTCAGTGATTACCTGTCCGCCCAATTCGAAATTAAACGGCATCCATGAAAAATCAACACCGTTGATGCTTGACTGGCAGGATCAGGAATTAATTAATATGTGGCTCGATCCCGGTTTGACCGACAGCGAGGCTTTTCGGCATTTATTGACCGGCAAGTTGATGACGCCGATAACGGCGACACCCATCAAAGGTGCCCGTGATTTATCAGTACGGGGACAGGCAGTAAACCTAACAAGGGATTGATATGAATGAAAAGATTTTAAATCAAATTAAGTCTTTAGAATGTGAGCTGCATTTATTAAAAGTCAGAGCTGATTCTGCCAAGCTTGAAGCCATGTTACATGATGAGTTTGTGGAGTTTGGTCGATCAGGTCAGGTCTATGATAAAACAGACATGATTGAAAGTTTTATCGATGAAAGTGGTTTTCCTCAAATCCACAGTGATAACTTTCAGTTTAAACATTTATCAGACACGGTTGTATTGGTGACTTATATTTCTTATCAGCAAGTCCAAGACAATATTAAAAGCCATGTGACATTAAGAACTTCTGTATGGCTGTTTGAGCAAAATACCTGGCAGTTGGTGTTTCATCAGGGGACTGAAAAAGCTGAATAATTTTGATGGTTGTTGATTAATAATGTTGCATTAAAGATTCATTTCTGAGGTAAAATAATGTACAAACTCGGGGCAAATTCTTAATTGTGAGAATAACCGGGTTTTGTTCGATTGATATCTGAGGAGATATTTATGAGTAAAAGTCACGACGCTAAAAAATCAAGCAAAAAGAAGCCTGAAAAAACTTTGAAGGAAAAACGTAACGAGAAAAAGGAAAAAAAGGCCGGTAAAAAGCTATTTTAATGTGAATTTAATTCAACAAAGGCGCCATCACGGGCGCCTTTGTTATTTGGGGGTCATTAAAGTATAATTATTTGAGATCTTTGGAGGAAAGCTGTGAAAATAAAGCAATTTTTAGTCCTAATTCTGTTATTGTCTTTCAGTGGTCTGGCCTTGGCGGCACCGCTATTTGGTCTTGGCTGGGGTGGTGGAATTATTGGTCTGATTGTTTTGATTTTGGATGTTATTGCCATTGTTGAAATCATTGGATCGGGTAAACCCACCGGTGAGAAGGTGCTGTGGGTTGTGATTATCTTGTTATTACCTCTAATCGGTTTGATTCTATATTACCTGTTGGGGCGATAACCGAAAACCATTAAAAAAGCCGCCGATAAATAATCAAGGCGGCTTTGTTTGGCTTAAAATAACGACTTACCATTGACCGGACAAGCTGGCGCGTCTTTGCCGTCGGTTTCTGATGCGGCTGGCTGATTCCTGATCTTTGATTTTATGCCAGTCACTTAAGGTAAAGATTCCGTTTTTTGCATACACCATTCGGGTCCGGCTAAAGTCTTTAAATTCACTTAATTCATGCTCAATAACATCTAAGGTGTTGTCAATAACAATGCAATCATCTATGAAACCAATGCCCGGTATATGATCAGGAATAAGGTCTCGATCATCAAGCACATAACGAATGGTGGCATTTATTAAAGCGGCATTCTCAGCAGAAACTGTGCATGTTTCATCACTAATCATTTTCACCAGAGCTTCTAAGCCGGCAATTTGTTCAATCACAAAGGCATCATCGGTGGCATTTCTGATTTGCTTAATTTTCTGCCGTGTGGCGGTAATGTCCCGGTCGTTAACTGAGGCATCATTGGCGGTCAGAAAATGATTAAAGTGCGATTTTATTTGCTCATCAATTTGAATCGATAGTGTGTTCATGTGTTTTCACCCTTTCAAAGACAATTATTATAGCGAAGGTCGATGGCAATTAAATCTGCCGGAAGTCACGTTATAAATATCTGATTCCGGTGCGATGCGCAGTTGAATAAACGAAGGCTGTATGGTGGCTAAGTGAAGGGCTACAGAGTTGGATTAAATCACTATTGGGTCGCTTAACAGGTTAAAAATAATTTATTCAGGCTGTTCCTTTTCCTCAGCTTCAATCAGTTCTATGTCTTCTAAAGTGACATTACCCTGGCCAAAATCAAACTCGTATTCGTAAATAAAGTTATCCACCTGCCGGCGGACATTGTGGCCGGTAACAACCATACCGGAATTTAGCTGGATGGTGAGAAATGGTGGGATATAGCCTTTTATGTGGGTGCCGGTGAATTTCAGACTTTTTTTCCAGGCTTCCCGCCTCAGGAGTGTCGGGTAATGCCCATAGGTTTCACTGAGATCAGCTTTCATGGCTCCGGCGGCTTGGATTTGTTCTGGCTCACTGATTTTTTCTAAATTGGTGATGATGGCTTTGAGAAAATCACTGTTGGGTATTTTCTTTAAGTCCAACATATTAAACCACGCCAAAGCAGCCACATAATCTTTGTCTTGCATATGATATAAAGCAATTAAAGACATGGCATATTGATTACCGAATTCAGCGGCTTTTTTAAAATTTTTCAGGGCGTCATTTTTAAAGCCGTCTTTATCATCTTTGATGCCTTTGGCTAAATAATACTGATCGGGCTTAATAATATTGCCACTGTCATCAAAATGCAGACCGTATTCAGCAATAGCCATACCGGACAGAACAAGAAAGCAGATAGCAAATAAAAATTTCATCATTTCGTATTGTGGTTTTTAAGCATTATTTTAAACTAAATGAAGCGTAATATAAAGCCACGGCCACATAATTGTGGTCGTGGGATAAACTGATAATGTGTGGCAGTGTTTGCTTGGTTTGGCCATCAATAAGTATCGGCGGTCCGGGCTTTTCATAATCATTCATGGCCAGCGTGGGTCTGATGATGTCGGCATGAATGTGATGACGTTGTAAGAGTTTTTGCGCACAAATGCGCACTGCCCGGGCTTGCTGTTTATACTTGTGTAAATGTGGTACATGGGCGATTTGCTGGTCGATGTGACACCATTGGCCAGCGCCTTGAAGCAAAGCGATACAGTGAACCACTGTGGGTTCAGGTCGGTAAAATTTTAGATCAATGCTGTGGTGTTCAAATCGGGCTTGACCGGTCAGCGGTTGTCGGCTGGTATGTGTTAATAATTGTTTTAATGTGGGCTCTGTCAGGCTTAGGCTAACCGGTGAAAAAGTCAGTTGTTGCCGGTTTCTTTGCAGGGCTTTATAACTGGCTTCTTTGGCGGCCCATAGACTCCATAAAAAACCATTGGGGTCATTTGATTGAGCCAGGTATTGTTGTTCTTGCGGTGTCAGGATTCGTTGTGTAAATCGCGGTTTTTGGTATTTTTTCTCATCGATGTGATAATCGACGATGTCATTACCCAGCATGGTGGTTTTGCGCGGTCAAACAATCGGTTTCCATACGCGCTAAAGTGCTGATGATTTGCTGGGCAGCTGCCCGCATGGCACGACGACCTTGTTGTTCATTATCAATGGTTTGTAGTTGTAACCTAATGTCAAATCGCTCACCCTTATGCGGCATTTTTGTGGCGGCTTGTTGCTTTTCACCCCGTAAATAGACGCACAGAACCTGATCCAGGTGACTGTCCATATGAAGTTTACCAACACCATAGATATAATTTTCGGTGTCCACCCGGCCGCTTTGGCTGCGCCGACCTTCTGGGAATATCATCACATAGTGACCATGGTGTAACAAGAATGCGGCCTTGCGCATGGTTTGTTGGGCTTTTTCGGGGTCTTCGTCGATTAAAATACACTTACCCAGATAGCATATAACACGGTATAAGACACTTTCCTGAACATTGCGGGCGTTGGGTAAATTCCAGCAGAAGGTCCTGAAATGAAGCATGTAGTTACCCAAAGAGGAAAAAGCCCATGCCAAAAGCAAGGAATCGATATAGGTTAAATGATTGGGGCAAATCAATAAGCCGGACGGGTTTTGTTGGGCAATTTGTTTAAACTGTTGTCGAACCTGACGGATGTCATTAATGCGGTATTTTTGGATGTATTTCATCCACAGCACCACCAGCACATACAGCAAAGGAAAGCAGATGTAGGCAATTGCTTTTTGAATGGTCAGGGGCCACCGTTGTTTATTGATTAGCTTCATGTGTCGGCACAGAAAAATGCCCTGTTAATGAGTGACTAACAAGGCATGACAGTGTCTTTTGGTTTTAAGATTTGGCGTTAATGACCGTAACCGCATCACCAATGGTGCGAATTTTATCGGCTTCATCATCGCTCACTTCAATGTCAAATTCATCTTCAAAGTCGATAACAATATCAACCAAACGCGCCGAGTTAATGGCCAGATCTTCTAAAAAGCTGGTTTCAGCGGTGGCCGATTCCAGGGCTTCTTTGTTTTTACAATAGGGTGAAACAATTTCTTTCACTTGTTCAAATACATCGTTACTCATAATAATTCCTCAAGGATTAAATGTTTTAAAAATGGTGCAGGCATTGACATCGCCGAAGCCGAAACTGGCTTTGGCTAAAATTTGGGCATCACTGTCTTCGGTTTTATGGACAATGCTGTCGGCATAGGCTTCTAAATCCGGGTGTAAGTCTTCACAGTTTAAAGATCCGTGCACAAAACCACGGCTTAATTGTAACACGGAAGCCACACATTCCAGGCCGCCGGCCGCACCCAAGGCATGGCCCACCAGGGATTTGGTGGCATTAATTTTAGGCAATTGTTCTGGGCTACAATTCAGCGCTTCGCGCCAATTGTTAATTTCATAAGGATCGGCCATGGTGGCGGTTAAGTGGCCGTTAATTAAATCGACGGCAGAACCATCGATTCCGGCATGTTTCAAAGCAGCCTGAATACAACGTTGTACGCCGGTAGGATTAGGGAAGGTGGTGCTGCCGCCGTTGCGTTGACCACCACAGTTAACATCCACACCGATGACTTCGGCATAAATTCGGGCACCGCGCTGTAAGGCACTGTCTAAAGATTCCAGCATCAGCATACCGGCGCCGGAACCGGGCACAAAACCGACTGCAGAGGCGCTCATGGGTCGAGAAGCCTGTGCCGGTTTGTCGTTATAGCCACGGGCCAGTACCCGCATGGCATCAAAGCCGGCCCAACTGTATTTTGAGGCACCTTCAGTGCCGCCCACCAGCATTCTTTTGAGATGGCCACTGTTGATTTTATGGTAGCCGTTAACAATGGCTTCGGTACCGGTGGTACAGGCGCTGGAATTGGTGGTAACCTGACCGCCTAAAGCCAGCAATCCGCCAATATTGGCGCTGCTGGAACTGGCCATCACTTGTTCGACCATGGTTGAGCCCAGCCGTTTAACGCGGCCTTTATCCACCAATGGAATCAGTTTATTGCCGATGGTGTCCAAGCCGCTGATACCGGTACCGATAATGGCACCGGTGTCCCAGTCAGGTTCTTCACCGGGTTCCGGCAAGCCGGCATCTCGCCAGCAATCAATGGCGGCAATGGCACCAAAAATCATCGCTTCGTTCATTGCCAACAGCGATTCTTCACTTAAATAATCATGTTTTACGGTATCCATGTTCTCGGGAATACCGCCGACCTGGCAAGCGAAATTGGCCTCGGCTAAATGTTCGTGGTGTTTAATGCCGGAAATGCCGTTTCTCAAAGCCTGTTCATAGTTATCCAGACCATGGCCGTTGGGGGCAACCACACCCATACCGGTGATTACCACGCGTTGTGTATTGTGTTGATTCATTGTTTACGAACTCCCATGCCGGAAATAACACAACTGGCCACCAATTCATTGTCGGCGTTATGCATATTAACCCTGGCTTTTAATTTCATGCGTCGCCAAAAGATTTTCTCAGCGCTGATGGTGACTTGCTCACCGGGATAGACCGGACGACTGAATTCGACTTCGGCATCACTGAATAAGGTCAGCCATTGGTCAAGTTCCGATTGTTCCACTTGTAAGGAAAGCAAGTACAAACCGTAAGCAACCACACCGGTTTGCGCCATGGTTTCCAGTAAAATGACCCCCGGGGTGACCGGTTGGCCGGGAAAATGGCCGGCGTAAAATGTTTCATCTTCTTTATAAGTGTATTGCCCGACAATGCCGTCTTCATTGACCGAAACAATGTGATCAATAAAGCGAAAGGGGGCTTGTTGCGGCACCAGATCTAATATTTGTTGATGACTTAAGGCTTGACTCATGTCAGTTTGCCTCCGATAGAATGTTCGCTTTCATGGGGGTAATCCCGGTATTGAATATTTTTACAGATACCGGCTTTGGCATCATTGATGGTGTAGATTTCCTGATCATCAACGAACACTTTAGCCGAACCGATGGCGATGGCGGCATCCTGGGCGGCCATATTGGACAAGCGTTTGATGTCGATTTCGTACCGAACCACTTTATTGTGCGGTC
>QQUO01000135.1 GCA_008501575.1 Pseudomonadota bacterium | reverse complement strand
GAGTACATGGCGATTGATACCGGTATCAATAAATGCCCAGGCATAGGCAAGATGGGCCAATAAAAAGGCAAGCAAGCCAGCAATAAATAGCCGCTTATCGGTGGTTTTGATTAACAGAATATCCCCGGTCAAAGATAAGCCAAAAGCAACTGTTAACAGTATTGAAAATGTATCGTTTTGACCGTTAATAACGACATACAGTGCGGGTAAAAAGAAACATAAACTGGCCAGGGTTTTAAAAAAGCCGGCTAAATTGTTGTGCTGTTTTTTTTGAGAGATTAAGGTTAAGGCACAAGCCGCTGCGCAAAAGCTCGCCCAATAGTAAATCATGGCTGCATGTGTATTGTTTTTAAGCCCTGGAATAATTGATTAATCAGTGGTTTGGTATGACTTTTTAAATCTATGATGTCACTGTTAATGTATTCTGTAAGCAAGCCTTTTAAAAAACAATGAAAGGTTAAGGTCAAAATTTCCGGATCGGCTTGCGCATCCAGTTTGCCTTTATCTTGTGCCCGTTTAAAGTAGGCTTCAAAAAGTGCCAGGCTTTCACGTTTACTGGCTTTATGTCGTTCCTTAAAAGGGGCCAAAACACCCGAATAGTCGCAATTTAAAAACAGACGCATGACTTGTTGTTTGTTTGGGTCTTCGGCTAAATTCTGTAACAATTGAATCATTAAATCCCGCAATTGAAGTACCGGGTGGTCTGAGTCGGTTTCTAAATCTGCCAAAATATGCCGGATAAAAGGTTCATGCAGGTCAGCATGCAGGGCATTAAATATTTCGGCCTTGTTCTCAAAATGCCAGTAAACCGCACCCCGGGTAACACCGGCCGTTTTGGCGATGTCATTTAAGGATGTGTTAAAAAAACCCTTTTTAGAAAAGTTTTCCACAGCAGCCTGTAGAATATCCTGGCGGGTCTTTTGGGTGTCTTCTTTTGTTTTACGCATACGCCTATTCTACCAATTTAAATTAATTTTGACAACATACATCCATGAATGTATAATGCAAAATAAACAAATTCACTGCGATTGTTTCTTTTTCATGTTATTTTAACCTCACAAATGAATATTAAGTGGATGACACTGCAAGTGGTCATAATTTATTGTGATTATTGAATGTGGCTATATATTTTATTGAGCCGTTGTTGGTATGAAGGGATGATTTGCAGTTGATTCACAGAATTCTAAAAAAAACTTAGAGAAAATCAAATGAAGAAAAGTACGCTTATTACCGCATTGGTGGCCATTGTTTTAGTGGTGATTTTTGCTTGGTTATTGTGGCCAAGTTCTGCCGACCAAAATGCCCAAGGTATGGGTGGTTATGGACAACAGGGCCCGGTGGCTGTAGAAACCATGACAGTACAAGAAAAGGAAATTGAAATGACCATGGACTTACCGGCACGGGTGGTGGCTTATCGGCAGGCCGAAGTCAGGCCACAGGTTTCCGGTATTATCGAAGAGCGCTTGTTTGAACAAGGCAGTTTTGTGGAAAAAGGTCAAAAACTGTATCAATTGGATGATGCCCGTTATTTGGCCAATTTAGCGAGTGCCCAAGCTGATTTTCAAAATGCCCAGGCACAATTAAAAATCGTCAAAACCCGGGCTAAGCGAATCCGCTCTCTGGAGGCACAAAAAGCAGTCAGCGAACAGGATTTAGATGATGTTGAAGCCCAATTAGCACAAGCCCAAGCGGGTATTGCTGTCGCACAAGCCAATGTGGATTTACAAAAAATCAACATTGAGTATGCGCAAATCAAAGCCCCCATTTCAGGCCGTATTGGTCAAACTTTTTTAACCGAAGGTGCTTTGGTTAGTTCAGGTCAAGAACAACCTTTGGCCATTATTACCCAGTTGAATCCGGTTTATGTGGATATGCAAATATCAGCAGATCGGGCACAAGTAATTATTCGAAAGTTAAATGAATTTCAAGCGCAAGCTCTGGGCAATGAAGATCAAAAAAATGCCGGTATAAATGTGGTTATTAATCACAGTGGCTCGGACAAACTGCAAGGTAAACTGGCATTTTCAAATGTGGTGGTGAATGAGACCACCGGTGCCATTACCTTACGTGCATTGGTTGATAATCATAACAATCAGTTACTCCCAGGAATGTTCGTAACGGCGACTTTGCAACCGGGAAAAGTTAATCAGTTGCTGGTACCACAGCGGGCAACCACCAGAAACCCTCAAGGTGGTTTGGATGTTTGGGTTGTTAACCCCGATAACAGTGTGACTAAAACCACGGTGCAAAGTATTCAATCTTATGAAAATCAGTGGGTTATTGCGGACGGTCTCAATCCCGGTCAAACCATTGTTGTGGTTGGCTATCAAAAACTACAACCTGGTGCTCAGGTAAATGCCAGTGAATGGCAACCTAACAAGGCAACAAGTGCGGCGCAAAATCAACAAAAAGCCGAATCAACAGTACCAAACAATCAGGAATAATTATGGCCCGCTATTTTATAGAACGTCCGGTATTCGCATGGGTGATTGCCATTATTATCATGTTGGCAGGTGCCTTAACCATCACCAACTTGCCGGTGGAACAATACCCCACGGTGGCACCACCAACGGTGTCGATTAGCGCCAGTTATCCCGGAGCTTCGGCCAGTACTGTCGAAAATGCGGTCACTCAGGTGATTGAGCAACAGCTCACCGGCATTGATAATTTGCGCTATTTCAGTGCCTCCAGCCAAGACGGTTCCGCCTCACTGACCCTGACTTTTGAACCGGGCACCGATGCCGATATCGCCCAGGTACAAACCCAAAATAAAGTACAAGGTGCCATCACCCGTTTACCGCAGGAAGTGCAAACCCAAGGTGTGACAGTCACCAAATCAAATGACTCGTTTTTATTGGTGGTGGGGTTTTATTCCGAAGACGGCAGTGTTACTCAAGGTCAATTGGGTGACATTCTGGTGTCGGATTTCCAAGACCCGGTGTCCCGATTAAGGGGGGTTGGTAGTGTTCGGGTTTTTGGTTCGCAATATGCCATGCGGATTTGGTTAGACCCGGATAAACTGGTTAATTACAGCATGACCCCTGTGGATGTGCAAACCGCCATCCGGGCACAAAACACCGATATTTCAGCCGGTCAGTTGGGTGCTTTACCGGCGCTGGCAGGACAACAAATTAATGCCACGGTTAAGGCCCAATCACGGTTACAAACGGTGGATGATTTTAAAAATATTATCCTGCGTGTAAATACCGATGCTTCACAGGTGCGCTTGAGTGATGTGGCCCGGGTTGAATTGGGTTCTGAATTTTACAGCACCATCTCTCGCTTTAAAGGTAATCCGGCATCCGGGATGGCGGTGACTTTAGCCACCGGCGCCAATGCCTTAGAAACGGCTGATTTGGTGAAAGCCAAGGTCAATGAATTAATACCATTTTTACCGGAAGGGGTGGAAGTGGTTTTTCCTTTTGACACCACACCTTTTATTGAAAAGTCAATTTCATCGGTGGTGATGACCATGATTGAAGCGGTGGGA
>QQUO01000321.1 GCA_008501575.1 Pseudomonadota bacterium | reverse complement strand
CAGTTATTTTTGCCTTTGGTGGTAATGCATTGATTGGGACGTCACTCTATGTGGCCATGAAAACCTGTCAGGTTAAGCTGTTTTCCAACAAATTAGCTTCATTAACATTTTGGGGTTTTCAGTTGGTAATCGTCGGTGCGGTGCTGACTTTACCCTTTGGTTATACCCAAAGTAAGGAATATGCTGAGTTAATTTGGCCTTTGGATGTGCTGCTGACCATTGTTTGGGTGATGTATGCGGTGGTCTATTTTGGCACCTTGGCAACCCGTAAAGTGAAGCATATTTATGTGGCTAACTGGTTCTATGCGGCCTTTATCATTACCATTGCTTTGCTGCATATCGTTAATAATTTAGCAATACCGGTTAATTGGCATTTGTCTTATCCGATCTTTTCCGGTGCTGTAGATGCCTTGACCCAGTGGTGGTATGGTCATAATGCTGTTGGTTTCTTTTTAACCGCCGGTTTCCTGGGCATGATGTATTATTTTGTGCCCAAACAAGCACAACGTCCGGTGTATTCATACCGTTTGTCAATTGTTCACTTCTGGGCGTTGATTTCGACTTATATGTGGGCCGGTCCACACCATTTACATTACACTTCCTTACCCGATTGGGCACAGTCATTGGGTATGGTCTTTTCTTTGATTTTATTTGCACCGTCTTGGGGCGGTATGATTAACGGTATCATGACTTTATCCGGGGCCTGGGAAAAATTACGCTCAGATCCAATTATTAAGATGATGATTGTGGCCTTGTCGTTCTATGGTATGAGTACTTTTGAAGGACCGATGATGTCGATTAAAACAGTGAATGCCTTGTCACACTACACGGATTGGACAGTGGGTCACGTCCATTCAGGCGCTTTGGGCTGGGTGGCGATGATGACCATGGGTTCTTTGTACACCTTGACGCCACGACTTTGGGGCCGAGAACGGATGTATTCTATCCAATTAATTAATACCCACTTCTGGGTGGCGACTTTGGGTATTGTCTTGTACATTGCATCCATGTGGATTGCCGGTGTCATGCAAGGTTTGATGTGGCGTGAAGTGGATGCCAGTGGTTCTTTGGTTTATACCCATGTGGAAAGTATCAAAGCCACTTATCCGTATTATGTTATTCGCGTTTTGGGTGGTGTTCTATTTTTAGCCGGTATTATTATTCAGGCCTATAACACCTGGAAAACCATTAAAGGTGAAGTCAGAGATGAGGAAAGTATGGTTGAAACGGTAGGAGCAAAAGCATGATTAATCACGGAAAAATTGAAAGAAATGTGGGCCTTTTAGGTGTTTTGATTGCGATTGTGATCAGCTTTTCGGCCATCATTGAAATTATCCCCTTATTTTCCCAAGCCAGTGTGGTTGAACCGGTGGAAGGTATGAAGCCACGCAATGCCCTGCAATTGGCCGGTCAAAATATTTATGTGGCTGAGGGTTGTTACAACTGTCACTCACAACAGATTCGGCCCTTTGTGGATGAAACCCTGCGTTATGGTCATTATTCCCTGGCCGGTGAGTCTGTGTATGACCGACCTCATCAATGGGGTTCAAAACGCACCGGGCCTGACTTGGCTCGGGTTGGGGGTCGTTACTCTGATGAATGGCATGAAATTCATTTAATTGATCCACGGGCTTTGGTGCCTGAATCAAATATGCCGGGTTATCCGTGGCTGGCAGAAACGCCGGTGGATGTTGAACTAACCTATAAAAGTATGAAGGTACTGCGTATGTTGGGTCATCCTTACAGTGATGAAGATCTGGCCGGTGTGGCTGACGCCCTGGCCGGTAAAACAGACCTTGATGCACTGGTTGCCTATTTGCAGAATTTAGGAACAGCGGTGTCTCGGAGATACCAATGATAAGTGGCTTAATGACAGCTTTGTTGCTCATTATATTTATTGGCATTGTGTTATGGGCTTACAGTAAAAAAAATAAAGACACCTTTAAGGATCTGTCTCAAATGGCATTAGATGAGGAAGATCGCGTAAAAACCGAGGAGAAAAAACATGAGTAATTTTTGGCATTGGACCGTCATTATTGTGGTCACTTTACACATCATTGCCTATTGTTGGCTACTTTTTGCGACATCCAAGAAAAAGACCGACAAACTCGCTGATAACACCACCGGTCATGTGTGGGATGATGACATTACCGAATTAGATAATCCCATGCCGCGATGGTGGTTGTGGTTGTTTGTCGGCACCATTATTTTTTCGGTGATTTATTTAATCCTATATCCCGGCATGGGTAACTATAAAGGCACCAAAGAGTGGACCCAATTAGGTGAGTTTCAGGATGCCTACCAAAAGGTGGTGGAAGCCCGTGAAGAAACGTATGCGGCATTTATAAATAAGCCAGTGGATGAAATCATCAAAGATGATACCGCCATGTTGCTTGGGCAGCGAATTTATGCCAATAACTGCTCGCAATGTCATGCTTCAGATGCCCAAGGCGGGTACGGATATCCAAATTTAACTGACGATGATTGGAATTGGGGTGGAGAATTTGACACCATCGTACAAACCATTACCAATGGTCGTACCGGTATTATGACACCCTGGGCAGGTCCTTTGGGTGAAGAGGGTGTACAACAGGTGGCAGCGTATGTGCGTAGCTTATCGGGCATTGAACATGATCCGGCATTAGCAGAAGCCGGTGCACCTAAGTTTCAGATGTTTTGTACCGCTTGTCACGGTCCCGAAGGTAAAGGCAACCAAATTCTCGGCGCACCGAATCTAACGGATGATATTTGGTTGTATGGCTCCCATGAAATCATCGAAACCGCACTTTATGAAGGTTTACAAGGCCATATGCCGGCACAAAATGAAGTGTTGGATGAGCAACGGATTAAACTGGTGGCGGCCTATGTGTACTCTTTAAGCAGGAAATAAGCCATGCCAACACAACCGATTACGAGCAATAGTGACTTTAATGAGCGCCAAATTAAACGTATATTTTACCGCCGTTTAGGTATTGTTATTTGGGTTTCATTTTTGGTGGCGGCGGCTCAGGCTGTGGTGTTTTTTGCCCAATTTGATCCGGCTTATTTGAATGAAATTGCCAGCATCACCATTAGTATTGGTCGCTGGCAGGGCTATGCGTTGGGTTTTGTGTTTTTCTGGTCGTTTAACTTTATCACCGGCCTTCTTTGTGGCGTGGTTATGGCCTTGCCACGCACAAAATTAGCGCAAAAAACCACCCACAAATAAACAAAGAAAACATGTCAATAAATGAAACCAAACCGGTTGAACTAAAACTCTATAAAGCCCATGAGAAAGTGTATCCGCGGGAAACCAAGGGGCGCTTTCAATTTAAACGAAAATTAGCGGTCTTTGTTTTATTGGGTTTGTTTTATTTATTGCCCTGGATTGACTGGGGTGGTCATCAGGCGGTGTTGTTTGATTTACCGGCTCGCCGATTCTATATTTTTGGCATTACCTTGTGGCCCCAGGATTTTATATTTTTGGCTTTAATGCTTATTATTGCCGCTTTCTCACTGTTTTTCTTTA
>QQUO01000219.1 GCA_008501575.1 Pseudomonadota bacterium | reverse complement strand
AATTATTCAATAATTTTAGCCACAACACCCGCACCCACGGTACGGCCACCTTCACGAATGGCGAAGCGTAAACCTTCATCCATCGCAATCGGTGCAATCAATTCAACCACCATCTTAACGTTATCACCGGGCATAACCATTTCGACACCTTCGGGTAACTCACAAGCACCGGTCACATCCGTGGTACGGAAATAAAACTGTGGACGGTAGCCTTTAAAGAATGGTGTGTGACGACCACCTTCATCTTTGCTTAACACATAGACTTCAGCTTCAAACTTAGTGTGGGGCGTAATTGAACCGGGCTTGGCCAATACCTGACCACGCTCAACATCATCACGCTTGGTACCACGTAATAAGATACCCACGTTATCACCGGCTTCGCCTGAATCCAATAATTTACGGAACATCTCAACACCGGTACAAATGGTCTTGGTGGTATCACGGATACCAACAATTTCAATCTCTTCACCAACGTTAACAATTCCGGTTTCAATACGGCCTGTTACCACAGTACCACGACCTGAAATCGAGAAGATGTCTTCAATCGGCATCAAAAATGGTTTCGCAGTGTCACGCTCTGGCTCAGGAAAGTATGAATCCATTTCTTCCAACAGCTTCTCAACTGCCGGCACACCAATTTCACTGGTGTCGCCTTCCAGGGCTTTTAACGCAGATCCTTTCACCAACGGGGTATCATCTCCGGGAAACTCATAGTCATTTAATAACTCACGAACTTCCATTTCAACCAACTCAAGCAACTCTTCGTCATCAACCTGGTCACATTTGTTTAAGAACACAACAATATAAGGTACGCCAACCTGACGTGCCAACAAGATGTGCTCACGGGTCTGTGGCATCGGACCATCGGCCGCTGACACAACCAAAATCGCACCATCCATTTGAGCCGCACCGGTGATCATGTTTTTAACATAGTCAGCATGGCCCGGACAGTCAACGTGGGCATAGTGACGGTTGTCTGTTTCATATTCTACGTGTGCTGTAGATATGGTGATACCACGCTCTCTTTCCTCTGGCGCGTTATCAATTTGATCATAATCTTTAAAATCACCACCTTGCTTCTCAGCAGCAACTTTTGTGATCGCTGCAGTCAAGGTCGTTTTACCATGGTCAACGTGACCGATTGTGCCCACGTTTACATGGGGCTTTGTGCGTTCAAATTTTTCTTTTGACATAGTTGCTACTCCAAAAACAAAAGCAGTTAAATTAAATCGTTTGTAATGGTGCCCATAACTGGAGTCGAACCAGTGACCTCTTCCCTACCAAGAAAGTGCTCTACCGACTGAGCTATATGGGCATCTTACATTGGAGCGGGTGATGGGAATCGAACCCACGTATTTAGCTTGGAAGGCTAATGTTCTACCATTGAACTACACCCGCTCTTCAAACCCGAAACTCATTTCAGGGTCTTTATATAATGGTGGAGGGAGGAGGATTCGAACCTCCGAAGTTAAAAACAGCAGATTTACAGTCTGCCCCCGTTGGCCGCTTGGGTATCCCTCCAACGAACGAAGCACGGCATTTTCGTAGAATATGACCTTAATGTCAATAAAAAATAGCAGTAATTTGGGTTCCTGCCAGGCTTAGGTTGAACCGACATCACCGAGCAGCGAATTTTAGATGAAATTTAAGGCTTTGCAAGGTTTATTTTATCTCAACAGTACGAATTCAAATCTGGCAATTTTTGTGGTTTAGTCAATGGTATTAATCCTGCCGCTGACTTACAATGGCTTTCCCCATTATTGCACAAAAAACCATGCGCAAGCGCTTATCATATTTTATAACATTCTGTTTCCTATTGACTGCCTTCAGCGGCCAAAGTCAATCAGGCAAATTATTAAAAACAGTGAGTCTGGCGCCCCATATTACTGAGTTGATTTATGCTGTCGGCGGTGGCGACACTTTGGTCGCTGTCAGCGCTTACAGTAACTTTCCCAAACAAGCTTCTGAAAAAGCCATAATTGGTGATGCCTTTCGCATTGATTTAGAGCAAATGATTGCTTTGCAGCCTGATTTAATTTTTTATTGGCACGGCACCACCAGTCAGCAGGTGTTGCGACAATTAAAACAGCATAATTTAAAAACAGTCGCCATTAAAATTGACACCTTAAGTGATATCGGTCAAGCCATGCTTGTCATTGCCACACAGCTGAATTTACCCCAGCCAGCTGCTTATCATCAATTCAAGTCTCGGCTCAATAATCTGCAACAATCAACCCATGATGATAGCCGCTCAGTGTTTATTCAACTATCACAACAACCGCTCTACACGGTCAGCAGCCAGCACTGGATGAGCGAAGCGGCAAGTCTTTGTGGTTTGCAGAATATTTTTAGCGAATTACCGACCACCGCTGCCACGGTCAGTCAAGAAGCGGTGATTGGCCACAATCCGGATGTAATAATTGCCATGCAAGCGGTTAATGAAAACAACCCCCTGCAACAATGGCCGCAAATAACCGCCATCAAGCAACAACACATTGCCATTGTGGACCCGGATACATTCAGTCGACCAACACCCAGAATTTTAGATGCTGTGGACAACTTATGTCAGCAAGTGAATCAATTTTCTGATGCCGCCGGCGAATGAACCAAGCGCTTAAATTGCGCATCATATAAACCCACTAAAACAGAATCTCCGGATTGATTAACCCTGAAACCACCGTATTCAGCTCGACTAAAGGTGGCTGCAGAGCCTTCTTCGAAAAAGTAGGCATCACTTGCCAGACGCAAGCGCTGACCTTGCCGCTTTATGTTCATCAAATAATGATTGCTTTGTAATTCTTGGCCTCGGTAAAAATCCAACCAGTGGCCTACTTGTTGCGCATCTGCTGCAATAATGCCTTGATGGGGTAATTGTGGGATGGTGTTATCAATGTCTGAACGCGGTGCTGTTTGAACCTGATCCAACACCGCAAAACGAAGCCGCATATAATCACCTTGCAGCAAAGAACGCGGATCCACCGGTGCCAATTTTAAAAATAACAGGTCACCGTGCTTAATCAGTTGTTGCTTTTGCATAATCCCGGCATTCACCACCGTGAGCGCACAAAGTACTGTTAACACAATTATTCCTGATCGACTTCGAACAGTTTTCGGCACTGCAGTATCCGCCACCGTTACCGGCCGCCTGCCAAACCACGCTACCAACAATAAAATCAATCCCAAACCGGCCAATAACATGGCTTTGTTTAATAAGGTGATGTCCAGTTGATAATAATACCAACTAATAAAACCCAGCAGGGACATCACTCCCAAGGCCATCAGTTGATTTTGGCGCACCGCAAATCCCACCAGTAACAACAACAGCGCCCCACTGAGGCCCGGTATCACAAATCCCAAAACACCCAAGCCCAGAATCACCAAAACAACCAAATACCGATCCCGATGCAGACCGGGCAACATCTGACCTTGTTGCAACCTGACATATAAAAAACCATAAGCCAGCAAATGCAACAAGCCACTCAAAGCAACTATGTACTGCGACAGTCTCCCATTACCCGCACCACCCAAACGCCAATACCAATCCAATGACTGTATATTCAAAGCCAGCAATGCCAATGCGGCGGCATACGCCAGCGGCTCGTACAAATACTTCTCGGCCTGCCAACCCACTTTGTCTAACCATAACCAGACCACAGCAATGGCCAGAATGGCACTGCCAACCCCGGTTGCCAGTAGCGCCGAATGGCCCCAAAAAACCAAGGTCACTGCAAATAAGGCACTCATCAAGCGATGCACAAAATCATGCATCACTAACACCAGAACGACCTGATAAAGGGCCAATAGCAAAAACAAGCCGGCATGTTGCCAACCCATAAAGTCGGTAATGGCATAAGCCACTAAGGCTTGGCCGGCCAGACTCAGCACCAGAAACAGTTGCCTTAAAAACGTACTGCCATGTGGTTGCCGGTGGTGCCGATAATGGTGAAAAGTCGCAAAATTCATCACCAGCCCCAATACCCCACACAACCATGGATATTCAATAATGGGAGACATCATTACCGCCATCGAAATCAGTAAAAAAAGTGCCGCAAACCAACCGCCGATTCCTTGTAAAACACGCACCATCCAGTCAGCATCATCCATTAAGAACGGATCTTCCGGACACTGCGCCTGGGTGGTGAGTTGATGATTCTTAAGTTGATACCATAATTGGTCACGTTTTATGGCAGCGGCACTGAGGTTATGATCTGGGGTGAATGTTGTATTCGGCTTTTTCATTGCTTGCTCCAGTCAAGGGTGAGACCAACCATTTTCACCAAATTATGTAAATTGATAGAAACGATGCCGACCATTTATAGCCCCTCGCGGGTTAACTCAAGTATTCGGGCCAATACCGACTGTATTTTATAAATACCATCATTATTATCAATACCACCGTTATCATCATTGGTCATACCGACCACCACATAAGGGGCATGGCCGTTGTTCTCTAATAGCCAGGCATGGGTCAGCACATGATAACCGTCCACCCCTGAAACCAGACTACCACCTTTATACCACACCCGGTCCCAGTTATTCCTGATTTCCGGTTGAGCCGTTTGCGCGCCCATGGCTCGATCAATTAAATTCAGGGCAGCAGAGCCTTGCGGATAGGTACGTAAATTCGCGAAGTTTTGACACACCTCCATGGCCGAAGCCCGCCAACTGCCGGAGGTCATCAAAAAATCATTTTGATAAGGATAACTGGTGACCGCACCCAGGGGTTCTAATTGGGTATTGATAAAATTCAGCTGATTGGCTTCAGTGTCGTTAACGAAGTTGGTGGCGGTGGTTGGATCAATTGAAAAGATCAAATGGAACTGCTCATTAATGGATAAAATCGGTTTAAGCACATTGGCATTGACCACACCTGAAGTGTCAATATAGGCATCAATAACAGATCGACCCACCAAATCGTGGAGTATTTCCGTCGCTGTATTGTCACTAACCCCTAACATCATCACCGCCAAATCCTGTGCCGAGAAGACTGTTCCGGCTGGTTCATTATTGACAACACTGCCACCATTGACCCATTGACCGGCATCAAAGACAACATTTTGCGAGGGGGTTATGCTGGTACTTTCTACGGCATCGGCCAGGCCACCCATAACCCAGGTTTTAAAAATAGAACCGGTGGCTTTCAGGGTTTGGGCGTTACTTTGATAAATCGCCTGACACTGATTATTATGATCCACATAAGCCACCAGAACACCAACATCCGCGGCAAAGCTGTTAAATTTAGTTATCGCCTGTTGCATGCTCAGGCCTTGATCAACCGGGTATTGAACACTGCCATAATAGGGCGTCACATAGAAATAAATAATTTCCTCATTGCCGGTGTAACGACTGTCCACCAGAAAGTAGCCCATATTGGCATTCGCGTCCTGACCTTGAACCACAACCGCTGTACTCATGGGTGTCATCGCAACAATATCGATTATTTTTCCGTTGGGGTAGTTGTTGCGCAGACCATCAAAAAAACTTTGCAATTGGCCGGCATTAAAAGCACTGGAAAAATGAGCGTTAATGTCATTGATGGAGGTACTGGATTCACTGAGCTGTTGCACCACCCAATCCAATTGATTGGCGGCCGGTTCATCGGGTAACACAAATTCACCGGCAACCTGAGGAAACAACGGTGTAATTGCCGGTTCCTCAAAATCATTATAAAAAATAATTTGCAAGCAGGACTGACCGCTGATTAACAACAAAACAAAAACTTTAAATAACTTCATAATAACGCCCCTTGCAGACAAAATCCGCATTAATTTCATATCCATATTAACCAATAAAAATCTTTGCATGAATCCTCGCCTTTGGTCAATGAACAACCGCAAGGCTTTTGCTATGCAGAGGTCTTATAGTATAAATATTTCAAATTATTTATCAGGACAAGCATTGGACATTGCATGTCGTTTCAGGACAAAAACGCATAATCATGGAAAACAATGAAAAAAGAAGTATTCCTGATGGCAATTACTGTTACAAACCTGCATATAAATTTCTCCTGTCATGTATTCATTTATTTTTGAACTAATATCTGCTGAAATCGCCTTGTGCACAAAGACTCATTCAAACACCTCAAATGACTGAATCTTGAGGCAATTTAATTTCTATATTTTCTCAATCTCAGGAACTGACAGTTTAATGTTTTGTTGTCGTAAAGCATTCAGCCATTTGACGGACACGGTGGTCATAATAATGATAATGATTGACAGCCAAAAAAGAGTAAAACCTGAAGCCCAGTCATCGATAAGCTTCATGATTACGGTCATAATAAGTGTCATCATCGACAAAGACCATAAGGCCAACATCGCCAAATCTAATCGAACATGTCGGTAATAACCATACAATCCGGCCAAGCCCACAAGTGATGTCAAAGCAAAACTCAAACCATAATCCTGCCAATCAATGGCTGCAGCCATACCCATATAAGTCAGGAACGCCATAATTGCCATGGCTTGTAATTGTAATGCCCAGGCTTGTGACACCCGGTACCGTTTAAAATACTTTAATGACGGTTTGTGTTCACCATTGAGTAAAGACAACAACAACCACAAAATACCATTAACCAGCAAAAACAACCAAACAGCATGTTCAGAATGTCCTAACAGTAACAGCCACACGGGTTTGGTATGAACATACAAAGCCAACGCCACATTAATTAAAACTGACCACATAAGCCACATGACGGCTTGGCCTGAGCTGACAACCATCAGGCTAATTAACAAAGACCACAGGGCAAATAACTGCCAGGGATCGGCACCGGTTTGATAAACCTGACCAAACAATGCCAATAAACCACCAATTAACACGGCCACACTGACTCGGCCAATTGCCTGGCCGAATTCAATGGTTTGCTGACTGAGTTGATAACGCGGTGCCAGTACTTTTGACCACAGCCAATACAAAACAACTGCCAGCAGTAAGCTTCCCTGTAACAAAGCAAACTTAAACATTGGCCCCATGGCCTGCCAGTTATAGGCCATAAAAAATAATAATCCGGCCAGCAAAGCCAAACAACCCAGGAGCCACAATAACTTACGAATGAAAGGCGGCCAACTTTGCGGCTGGGAACGCTCACCTGCCACCATCAAGGCCTGCTCAATGGCTGCCGGCTTAATGGCTTTGTTTTTAATCCAATGATACACCGCAAAACGCGACATTTATCACCATATGTAATGGGATGAATGATTAGTTTAGCAGATTTTTTATGGTTAACTGTTGGTTTTTTAAGCTTGAATGCGTAACAGTTCAGTGAGTCTTGAGCGGGTGCGTTGATATTCAAATGCCATTCGCTGTCCCTGGTATAAAGCCTCATAATGGCAAGTGGCGCGACCCACCACCCCCACCTGGGCTTCGTACAGTACATCCACCAAGGTAATAAATCGTCTGGTTTGATCATCCCGATCACGCGTCAGCAACGGTATATTGTCAATCATAACAAACTCAAAACGCTCACCGATTAACAGATAATCATTGGCCCCACGGGCCGCCACACACAGTGACTTAAAATCACACCACAACACATTATCCGATGCCTGAATGACCGGTAAGGCACGACCATTAATCTTTAAATCGTTGGTTTTTTTCTGACCTTCGGCAAAATCGGTAAAAAATGCCGCTAACCGTTTGGCTGATGAATCATTAAGCGGAAAGTACCAATGTTCATGGTCATGACTGTCCTGATAGCGATAATCCTGCTGGCCGTCCAGTCGCAACACTTCCATATACTGATTAATCCAGGCAATGGCCGGTAAAAATTTAGCCCGTTGTAAGCCGCCTTTATATAAATCATCGGGCCGCACATTGGAGGTGGTCACCAAAGTAACGCGGTTTTGATGCAAGGTTTTTAATAAACCGGCTAATAACATGGCATTGGCGATGTCATTGACTAAAAACTCATCCAAACACAAGACCTTTATGTCTTTGCCTAAACGTCGGCCAATATGATCCATGGGATTGCTGACACCATCCAATTGCCGCAATTGGCGATGAATCCATTGCATAAAATCATGATAATGTTGCCGGCGTTTTGCCACAGAACGGGGCAAACTGTCGTAAAACAAATCCATTAAATGGGTTTTACCACGCCCCACTGACCCGTAAATATATAAGCCGGTTGCGGCCACTGGTTGTGTTCGCGACCACCACTTCTTTTTCGGCGGTTCGATGAGGTCATTGTACAAGCGCTGAAAAGAATGAACCACCTTGGCCTGTCGCTGATCGGGCAACAAAGTACCGTCATCAATCTCCTGTTGATAACACGTCTCAGGTCCCATTAATCTTCAGATTTAATGTTAACTTGCCGCAATAAACCGTTTTTAACAGCACCTTTTAAATCCAATAATCGGCGATGAAAGAAATGGCCGGCTTTCATGGTGACCAATTGTGGTTTTGGGTTTTGTGCTTCCACATATTCATACACGGCACGTGGACTAACCACATCATCTTCTTCACCCATTACCATCAACCAAGGACAAGCAGGTGGTTCTAATTCAGTAAAATCATAGCGTTCCACCGGCGGCGCCACGGTAACAAAATGTTCCGGATTAATGTCATGCACGGCCCGCATTGCCACATAACAGCCAAAGGAAAAGCCCGCCAACCAAAACTTACTGTCCGGTTTGGCCTGTTTGGCCCATTCAAAAACAGCCATAAGATCATCCGTTTCACCAACACCATCATCAAACACCCCATCAGATTCACCCACACCCCGAAAATTAAAACGAATGGTGTAAGCCCCCATCTCACGAAACGCTTTTTCCAGCATATGGGTGACTTTATTGCGCATGGTGCCACCATAAAGCGGATGCGGATGACAGATGATGGCCACCCGATCTTTATCCACGGCATCAGCCACCGGCGGTGCGGTCAGTATTTCCAGTTGACCGGCAGAACCTTGAATTAACAATACATTGGATTCATCGGCAAATTGAGGTGCATCAGACATAAGATATTGGATTTCTTAAAAGCCGGGCATTATAACATGTTAAGGCTTTTGCCCGTCAGGCTCACTCAAGTCAAAAGCATTCACCTTCATGGCGTATAACAACATAAGAATCACTGGCACCCCAATAATGGCGGTCATTAAGAAAAACCCGGCAAAACCCAGGGTTTCCACCATACCACCGGAATAACCACCAAGAATTTTTGGAAACAGGGTCATCACCGACGAAAACATGGCATATTGCACCGCGGTGTAGCGCCGATTCACCAGCAACGACAGAAAACCGACAAAAGCCGCCATCGCCAAACCCGCCGATAAATTATCTGCTGAAATCATCACTGCTAAGAACAACAAACTCTTGCCCATACCAGCCATGACCATAAACAGCAGATTAGTTAAAGCCGATAAGGTTGCCCCCACCAGCATAATGCGCAAAATACCAAATTTCACCACCAACACACCGCCCAATAAACCACCACTGAGGGTCATAATCAAACCAAAGGTCTTAACAATACCGGCGATTTCATCTAAGGCAAACCCCATATGCTGATAAAACAAATTGGCACTGACACCCATAACAATATCCGAAACCCGATATAACGCAATAATACCCACCAACAAAACAATATAGCGGCGGTGGCGCTGAAATAAATCCACCACCGGTTGCACATAAACGGCTTTCATCATGGTTTGATTGATGACACGACTGTAACTAACCAGTTTTGCCATCACAACAGCGGCCAGCATCGCCAGCAAAAGTTTAATCGTTACAATCAAGGTATCGACCAATATCTCATTGCTAATCACACCTGCCATTTGAACGGCCAGCCAGTGAATCATATCACCGGATAAAGCATAAACCAGTGCAAACGTCACCACCGCCACCACAAACACCAACAACACACCCACATAATCCCGTGTTTCATAAACCAGGTCTTGTTTTGTCGGTGGCTCCTTAATCATCAAAGTGGTCGCAATACCCACCAACATGGTACAAGCCATCACCAAATAGCTTATTTGCCAGGCCTGATATTGGTAATCACCCACTGCAGTACCTAAATAACCGGCGATAAACAAAGCCCCGGCACCGGAGGTAATCATGCCTAAACGATAACCAACAATATAAACCGATGACAACATGGCAATGTCTTTTTCAGTGGATGCTTCAATACGCCAGGCGTCAATCAGAATATCCTGAGTGGCGGAAGAAAAGCCCAACAACACCGTTGCCATGGCCATTCGAACCAAAGCCCCGTCACCGGCAGCCGGATTGGTCATCGCCATCCACACAATGGCACCCATAATCAGCAATTGCACCACCAACAGCCAGGCACGGCGCTGACCCATTATTCGACTTAACAACGGGATCGGCAGCTTGTCCACCAAAGGAGACCACAAAAACTTAAAAGAATAAGCCAATGCCGCCCAACTAAAATAGGTAATTTCCGACTTGGCAATACCCACTTGATCGAGCCACAGTGACAAGGATGAAAAAATTAAATACAAGGGAATACCGGCCACAAACCCCAATAAGGTCATGTGCAAGAATTTCGGTTTAAAAAGGTAATACAGAACCGATGACATGATTATATACACATTGAAATGCGGCTCAGTGTAACATGATTATAAGCACTTGGAATAAGCGATGTGATGAGGCACTTTATGTTGTCAGCAATTTTGTACAATGATTAAAAAATCAGGTAAGATAAAAGCTGATATAAGGTCAATAAAGGTGAGCCAAACCATGATTAGCGCTGAACAACTGAAGGACTATTTTCCGTTTAACAAAATTAACCCCATTTTTTATCCACTGTTGTTGTCACAATGCCAGTCATTTGAAGCCCAAAAAAATGAGTTCATTAGTAAACCCGGACAAACATTTAAGCAAAGCTTATTTTTAACCCAAGGGGTGGTGCACATCACCACTGAATCAGGCCGAGAAAAAATCCTTAAATCCAAAAGCCTGTCAGCTAAATACCCCATAATCGATGCCCATAAAAGCCAACAGGTCACCATAAAAGTGGCTTCCAATCAAATTACCGGCTTCGGTATCAATGCCAAACTATTGGAACAATTTCAAGTTTGGGACCGCTGTCATGCGGCAGCCGCCTTGGACAGCCCACTGAGAAACCATCTCAATTACCAATGGCTGCTGGGATTATTGAACAGCCGTACGGTTCAAATGATACCTCAGGGCAACGTAGCCGAGCTGTTTGCAGTATTAGAGCGTATTGAAGTGCGGGCCGGTGATGAGCTGATGAGTGAAGGTGAAGCCGGCGATTATTGTTACATCATCGTCGACGGTGAAGCCGGTGTGTTCAAATGTCAGGCCGAAGGAGAAGCCCAGGTGGCGAAGCTCTCACCAGGCGATTTATTCGGTGAATCAGCTTTGGTCTCTAATGAACCGAGAAATGCCGGGGTACGCATGCTCACCAAGGGGGTTCTGATGCGGTTACCCGGTGAAGCCTTTCGTAAATTACTCAAAGCCCATGTGGTGCGCTGGATTACCGCTGAAAAAGCCCTGCAAAAAATTGCCAATGGCGCCACCTTACTGGATGTCCGCGAGTCTGACGAATACCAACAACTGGGTATTAAAGGCAGTCTGAACATCCCATTACCGGAACTCCGTGAACGCAGCCGACAACTCAACCCAAAAGCGCCCATCATCACTGCCAGTAACATGGGTTCGCGTTGCGCCGCAGCCGCTTATACCTTAACCACCATGGAATTTGATGTCTATGCTTTACAAGGTGGCATCAGCGGTTTAATGCGACACATTGAACGTGCTTAACGGCATCTTTATGTGCATGAGCCAGTGGTTATTACAGCAACATTCTGTTATAATTCGCCCGCTTTAAATTCAAGCACTTAGCGCCACTTTGGCGCCCAGGGACAACCCCAGATCGTGACATCATCGGGTAAGAAATTCGTGCACGATTACACGCAACAATTGCAGCGCCACTTACCCAAGCTGCCAATAACAATCATTCTAATATGACACAAGCAATCACCAGCCCCGGGCTTAAATTCCGCCAAGCCGTTCAACACAATGAGCCACTTAAAGTGGTCGGCACCATTAATGCTTACACCGCTCGCATGGCTAAAGCCATTGGCCATCAAGCCATCTATTTATCCGGAGGTGGCGTCGCCGCCAATTCTTTGGGAATGCCTGATTTGGGTATTTCTACCATGGAAGATGTACTGACGGATGTGCGTCGTATCACTGATGTCTGTGATTTACCGCTGTTGATAGATGTCGATACCGGTTGGGGCGGTGCCTTTAATATTGCCCGCACCACCCGCTCAGTAATTAAAGCCGGTGCTGCAGCCATGCACCTTGAAGACCAGGTGGCTCAAAAGCGCTGTGGCCATCGACCCAATAAGGAAGTGGTGTCAAAAAATGAAATGATGGACCGCATTAAAGTGGCTGTTGATGCCCGCACCGACGACAATTTTGTGGTAATGGCACGGACTGATGCCCTGGCCATAGAAGGCGAGGAAGCCACCATTGAACGCGCTGTGGCTTATGTTGAAGCCGGTGCCGATATGATTTTTCCGGAGGCCATGAAAACCCTGGAACAATATAAGCGTTTTAAAGCGGCGGTAAAAGTGCCGATTCTGGCCAACATCACCGAATTTGGACACACACCCTTATTCACCTGTGAAGAACTGGCACAGCATGATGTTGACATCGTGTTGTATTGCTGTGGCGCATACCGTGCCATGAATAAAGCCGCGGAAACCGTTTATCAGGCTTTATTAAATGATGGCCATCAAAAAAATGTACTGAACATTATGCAAACCAGAGAAGAGTTATACGGATTTCTGGATTACCACAGCTACGAACAAAAATTAGATCAATTATTTTCGGAGGACAAATAACATGGGAAATGCAAAAAAAACCGGCGGTGCCGGATTACGCGGCCAGGTGGCCGGCCAAACAGCCCTTTGCACCGTTGGTAAACAAGGCACCGGCCTGACTTACCGTGGTTATGATGTGGATGATTTAGCCACCAATGCCAGCTTCTATGAGGTCGCACATTTAATCATTCACGGTCATTTACCGAATCAAGGTGAACTGAATACCTATAAAAAGAAAATCAATGGTTTGCGGGAATTGCCTGAAGCTGTTAAAAAAACCCTGGAATTGATTCCTGCCGATGCCCACCCAATGGATGTCATGCGAACCGGCACCTCGATGTTGGGTAATTTGGAAACCGAAACTGACTTTTCACAACAATGGGATAAGGCTGACCGGCTGGTCGCCACCCTACCCGGTATGATTTGTTATTGGTACCAGTTTGTGACCAATGGCAAACGCATCGACACCGCATCAAATATTGACGGCGTGGGTGCTCATTTCTTAGAAATGTTGCACGGCAAAGCACCGAGCGATTTACATGCGCGGGTGATGGATGTGTCATTGATTTTATATGCTGAGCATGAATTTAACGCCTCTACCTTCACCGGCCGTGTGGTTGCATCGACTTTATCAGATATCCATTCCTGTGTAACCGCCTCCATCGGTGCGCTGCGCGGTCATTTACACGGTGGTGCCAATGAAGCGGCCATGGCCATGTTATCACAATGGTCATCCCCGGAAGAAGCCACCGCGGCCATCGATGAGATGCTTAAAAACAAAACCCTGATTATGGGTTTTGGCCATGCGGTTTATACCGAACGCGACCCCAGAAACGCCATCATTAAAAAGTGGTCTGAGAAACTGGCTGATGAAGTGGGTGACACCACCCTGTATCCGGTCAGCTGTGCAGTTGAGAAAAAAATGT
>QQUO01000367.1 GCA_008501575.1 Pseudomonadota bacterium | reverse complement strand
AATCCAGGCGTGTCTTTGGATAAAAATGCCCGTTATGTCACGGCCACCGATGGCAAGCCGAAAGGTAAAACCGTGAAAGAATCCAAAGGGAATTTTTATTTATTTGCAGCCAAAAACGGTCAAAAAATATGGCAACACCAAACGGATATGATGAATTGGCCCATGCAATTGGCCAAAGATGGGCAATCTGTTATTGGCGGTAGTGACAATGGCTCTGTTTATTACTGGAAATTAAAGCCAGATCAACCCTAAAATGCATTGATGAAACCTGAGATATCGCAACAATTTAACCCCACCACCAAGGAGAAAAATGGATTTTCGTTGTTGGCACATTCGATGCTTGTTCGGACTTTATTTATATTTATTGCCTGGTTGTTGGTATGGCAGGTGGGACGTTTAGTTGAGTACACCGAACATGCCAGTGTATGGTTTCCCGCGGCCGGATTTACCTTTTCCTGTTTGTTGGTGCTGGGGGGACGTGCTTTTGTGCCGATTATGCTGGCAGCCATCATCATAACCATTTGGAATGGTCAGCACTATGAATTGGGTTTATCACTAAAAGAGATGATATGGGGTGGGTTTTTGTTTGGCTTAGCCCATATTTTTCCTTATTGGGCGGGGGCAAAACTTATTAGTGACCTGGCCAATAAGTCGTCTGAGAACATCCCGCGTTTGATTGTATCGTTTATTCTTGTCGCAGGTGGATGTGCTTTACTGGCTGCGATTTTGGTCATCAGTTCGTTAATTTTCACCCATCAAATGCCGGTGAATGATTGGAAAACGACCTTCTTGCCTTTCTGGATTGGTGATATGGCCGGTGTCATCGTGTTGACACCTTTATTCAGCGGCTTACTGATTAAATTATTTCCAAATCCAAACCTAACCCTTACTCAGTTTACGGCAGATGGGCTGGGCTCATACAGGCAGTTGCTTTATAAACTAACCCTGAATGCCGTTCTTATCGTGGTGACCATGGTTTTGGCTTTTTGGACAGATTCTTTTGAGAGTTCATTCGCCATTTTCTTTCTGGCGATTACCCATATGTGGATTGCCACCACAGAAACGCCTTTGTTTAGTGTCATCAGTTTAGCCGTGACCAGTGTGCTGATTGTTCTGCTGGTGCATTTTTTAGGACTTATGGATCATGTCATGGTGTATCAGTTTGCGATTAACGTGATTGCAGCCAATGCTTTATTTGGTATCGCCATTCCACAACTCAAAGCCTATAATAAGACCCTGGAGGACATGGTTTTTACCGATACCATGACCGGTGTGGCATCCAGGTATTATCTGGAACAAAAAGCCCGGTTGGATATGAATGAATGTCAACTCAAAGCGACGCCGCTGTCACTGGTGGTGTTTGATTTAGATGATTTTAAAAACATTAATGATCAATTCGGTCATGTGGCCGGTGATGAGGCCTTAAGGCGGGTATCACGTGCGGCACAGGAAAATTTAAGAAAAACAGACACCATTGCGCGTTACGGTGGTGATGAATTTATCGTTTTATTACCGGGTGCCAGTCTGAAAGATGCCCAGGTAATCACTGAGAAAATCAGACAAGCCATTGGTCAGATTCTAATAAAATCCGTTTCTTTAAGCTCAAGTTTTGGTATCGCATGTTGGCAAGTTGGAGACGATTATATGGATTTATTCAGTCGTGCTGACCAAGCACTTTATATATCAAAAACCAATGGCAGAAATCAAATTTCAGCAGCCTAAATATCCGCAGGGGGATGGTTAAATTGTAGTCTAATGACATTGGGTAACGGCCTTCGCCGGTACGGATTTTTGAGTTACAGTTAAACCTAAATGCTTAAAAAAAGCCATCTCTTGTGTTAATGGCAGTATTTTCTCACGGCCTGTTGCGCCCGCTGAATGATTTGTTCTCTTTTGGCATCGTCTAAATAAATCTTTTCACCGGTTTCTCGATCAATTCGGCTCATGCGAACTTGTTGTTGGTATCTGTTAACTGTGTGCTTGGCGTCTAAGCAGCGTTCTCTGTTTTCCTCGGCCAGTTTCTTGGCTTGTTGCTTTTTCTCACGATGTTGTTCCAGATAGCTTTTTTCTTCAGTTTCTTCAGGGTTTTCAGATCCTTCGGGTTGTGCTTCTTGGGGTTTTTGTGGCACCACAGGTTGTTTGGTGCTGATTTCTAATTCATCGGTCTTATCGTTTTCCGGTTTTTCGGTGGAGTAGTGGATGCTGCCGTTTTCATCGGTCCATTTATAATATTTTTGCTTGGCGATGACTGCATTTGACATTAATAAAACAGTCATTAAGGTGAGTATTTTCATGGGTAAAGTCCCTTTTTGGTGATTAAAATAATATCCTTTTGGCTCATGTTATAGAGAGAAAATTAAATAGTACTTTATAAGCGGATTGATGACAAAGTATTTTGTGTCAAAATTTGTTAATGTTCAATAATCGGGGGCTCTTTTTAAAGATATTTTATCCGGGCTTTGGTATCTTTAAATAGTCTGTATACGAGCAGCTTCTTATGCTTGTACCTTTAAAATATTTACTTTAAAATTAACGTTCAAATTATTGTATTACAATTATTTATGGGTCTTATTTCCGATTATAAAATTAAAAGGTACATTGAAAAAAACAATTCCATGTTGCCAAATTCATTGATTAGGGACAATATTGATCAATGGAAAAATCAGTATTCAAGTGCTGAACCATTTCCACATATTGTTATTGATGATTTTTTTTCAGATGTTGTTTTATCTAAAGTAGAAAAAGAATTTGTTTCTAAAGACAAGCAAAAAGATTGGGCGACATTCAAGCACCCTAATTATGAATGGCGAAAAAATGCCACCACCCATGATTTTATGATTCCATTTTTTACTCGGCATTTGGTTTATGAAATGAATTCACAGCCATTTATTAACTTCTTAGAAGAGTTAACCGGAATTAAATGTTTATTGCCTGATACCACACTTGAGGGTGGTGGCTTACATTCTGTTTTACCTCAAGGCCAACTTGAAATTCATGTGGATTTTAATGCACATCCGAAAACTAAGTTTCAACGACGGGTAAATTTATTACTTTATTTAAATAAGAACTGGAAGCCCGAATACGGCGGTAATTTAGAGCTGTGGGATTCAAAAATGAGCCGTTGTGAACAAAGCATTGAACCGATATTTAATCGGATTGTTATATTTAACTCAACCGATGATTCTTTTCATGGCCATCCACACCCTTTAAGTTGTCCGGATGATCGAATTAGAAAATCAATTGCAATCTATTATTATACACAAGAAGCACCAACAAGCAGTCATTCCACCCTGTATCAAAAACGCACTACAAACCGATGAATTTTAGCAGGTATCCCTTTAATCAAATAAACTGACCACTCGCCATTTGCGTCTTGGCTCGTGATCTGAATGAGGTAATTATGAAAAACGGAGAAGACCAGTCAACCAAAATTAAAGCCCTTAACGCCATTTGCGCCAGCGTCCTATTATGTTCTTTGGTCTATATGTTGGTGGCGGGTGTGAAAATGGTGGCGCTGAGTGCCATGGTTGCTTCACTGGCGGGTGCTGCCACCCCGGTTATGATGGCCGGTGAAGGTGTTTTTGCTATCTTGTCCGGTATTTTAGAGGCCCTGTTTGAAGGTGTGATGGTAATTATTGAGGGCATTGCCGACTTTATTTCCGGTTTGTTTGGGTAGTAGTTGTTTAATTGTTGCTTATCCATGAAACCATTGAGACAAATCGGACTATTGTTGCTGTGCTTAGTTGGCTTGTCAGCGGCTGCCGCGGATTGGGTGCTGATTAAGGATAAGAACGACATTCGAGTTTACTCACAACAAAAAGCCGATTTCCCGTTAAAGCATTTTAAAGGCGAAACCCGGATTAACCGATCTGCAGATAACCTATTGTCGGCCCTGCAAGACACCAAAACTTGTCCTGAATGGGTCCATAACTGTCTATCCAATCAGATGGTTGATATGATTAATATTCGCACCCGTATTTATCACACCGTCATTGACTCACCTTTGTGGCTTAAATCGCGGGACTTTTATCTGCAGTCACGGATCGTCTATGATCCAAAAGAGCGTACCTTTACCATAAAATTTGAATCCAAACCCAATTATGGCAAAGAGATGGATGGTATGACACGCATTACCGATGTTGAGATGATGTGGCGTTTACAGGCAGTCTCAAAAGATGCCACAGCAGTCAGTTACCATGTCTATATTGACCCAAAACTGCCATTTAAAAGCATTAATCATGCTTTGATTAAAAAGTCAGTGTTTAAAACCCTGCAAGGTTTAAAAGAACTGGTCAAAGACCCGAAGTATGGTGAAACAAAATACTCCAAAGCTGAATTGGAGATGTTAACCGAAGGCGATTAATGGAAGAAATTAATGAATAAATAAGACTTGGTTTTTGATGGCTACTTTGCTATTAACAGGCTGTAGCTCTCAAGCGGTGTATGACAATATCCAGATAAATAAACGAACCGACTGCAGTGAAGGGCCACCGCCTGAATTCGAAAAATGTTTTCAGCGTACCCAAAAATCTTTTGAAGAATATGAGCAAGAACGCAAAGCAGATAAATCACGATGAGTAATTTAGTATAAATGGCCAACAAAGTAGAACCAAAATCATTGGCCGAACTGGAGTCCATGCACACCGGTACATTAATGACCCGGCGTAAAGCGTTGCTCAAATGTGATGAGTCTTTTGAGGCATCCAATCAAACCAAACCATCGAACTCCGGAATGATTGAATTCAAGAATACCCCTCAATGGCAGCAAGCTTATAAAGATCTTAAGACTGTTTTAGATACCCGAGAAAACCTACCCAATAAACAACAACGAAAAGCCATACGTCAAGCCAAGGCCAAGGCCAGAAAGTAGCCGGGAGGTGACAGAGTTTCTGCCAATAAGCAATTTAAAAATATGCTTATATGTCATGCTATGAGTATAATCATAAGCTGTTACAGGTAAACAATCCGGTAAAAGTATTGTGACATGCTGATGAAATTTATTTATATACTGTTAACGCTTCTTGTTTTATTACTTGGTTCGCTGCTGGTTTTACGATTACTGGATTGGCGCGCTGATCAAGCTGAATGGAACAAACTGGCATCCTTACAGCCCACAAATCCTGAATTGTATAAGGCATCCATGGTGGCAGATTTGCCCGAATCGGCGCGGCGGTTTTTTAACTTTGCCATTGCATCAGGAACGCCTTTGTATACAGTTGCAGAAATTGATATGGGAGGGCAGTTCAGCCTTGGCTCTCAAGAACAGCCGAACTACCAGTCGATGCAAGCACAGCAGATTCTTGCCGCACCGCATGGTTTTGTATGGCGCCTTAAATTACCCGGAATCATGCCGGTATCGGGTTCCGATGCTGGTGGTTGGACCCGATTTCGGATATTGGGTATTATCCCTGTGGCACGGATGGGAGGCGACTCAGATCATAGCCAATCCGCCTTTGGACGTTATGTGGCTGAAGCCGTGTTTTGGACACCCGCGGCCCTATTGCCGAGGGCAGGTGTAACCTGGGAAGGTGTCGATGAAGATACCGCCCGTGTCACCATCAGCCACGGGGAGCTTTCTCAGGCAGTCGATGTAACAGTGAACGCTGAAGGACAAGCTATTGAGGTTTCCTTTATGCGTTGGAGTAATGCCAACCCTGAAAAATCATATCAACGACAGCCGTTCGGTGGTCTGCTATCGGACTTCCGTGAAGTACAAGGTTTTAAATTACCCTTTAGAGTTGAGGCTGGGAATATGTTTGGCACAACAGCGTTTTTCCCTTCCTATAAGGCTGAAGTTAAGGACATTCGTTTTGTTTCGGCAATGAAATGAAGTTATTAAACTGAGAGGGAAGTTATGATTATAAATGCATCAAAGGCAGTCAGACATCAGGTTCCGATGATCTCTCTGCTGACATTTCTATTAATTACTTTTTGTTTAGCCTGGGGAATCCTGGCGCTGTTTATTTTTCTCCCGGAGCAAATGTCAGCACTGTTTGGTGAATTGACCGGAGAACACCCGCTCTTTTTCTTGGCTGTGTACGCGCCGGCAATAGCCGCTTTTATTGTGGTTATGTTCTACGGTGGTGCTGCAGGATTGCGTCGTTTCCTTTCCCGATTATTGCTCTGGCGCTGCTCTTTTGCCTGGTATGCCTTTTTGATTATCGGTATTCCGCTGCTTTTCTTCGGGGGTGCTGCGGTCAAGGGGAATCTTTTTGCTGAACCGTTTGCGTTTTCATCTTTGCAAGCACTTGTCATTGCCATGTTATGGATGGCCATCAAAGGCCCGATTGAGGAATTCGGTTGGCGGGGGTTAGCCTTACCTTTGTTGCAACGAAAGTTGGCACCGTTCTGGGCCGGACTGATTCTTGGTGTTATTTGGGGTTTTTGGCACCTGCCTGCATTTTTGTTGAGTGGGGCACCACAAAGTGCCTGGACATTCACGCCCTTTTTTGCTGGAACCCTGGCAATCAGCGTAATCGCAACCGCACTATATAATGCCTCGCGTGGCAGTATCCTGCTCCCCGCGCTTATGCATTTTCAGCTTAATAATCCCATCTGGCCGGATGCGCAACCGTACGATACCTATTTCTTTGTGGCGGCCACGATTCTGGTTGTTTGGTTCAATCGAAAAACCATGTTTAGCAGAAAGGGCGCCATCACCGAGGTTATTCCTCAGACGGAAAACTGATGAGTAAACCGGCCATATTTAACCGACGTGCGAGTTTCTGTTTTGATCGTGCGCTCCAGTTGTTATTGCCATTGTTTTTATATCTCCTGATGGTTTCATTGCCAGGTATCGCAGCAGCACCTGAAGAGGAAGCAGATTTGGCGAAGGAATTTCAATTAACGCTTGATGCCCTGCAGAAACAATATGGTTTTCCGGGAGCAACAGCGGCCTATATTTTAGCTAATGGCACCATCGGGCTTGCCGCAACCGGGGTCGCCGATATGGAAACGACAACAGCGATGACGGTGAATTCGCGCATGCTTCCAGCCAGTATTGGTAAGACCTTTGTGGCTGCAACAGCGGTGGCGCTGGCACAGGAAGGAATTTTAGATTTAGATACGCCTGTGTCGCAATGGTTAGGAGAGCAGAAGTGGTTTAGCCGTTTACCCAATCACAATGTCATCACCTTACGCCAGCTTTTAAACCACAGTTCGGGCTTGCCGGATTATGTGCATCTTGAAAGCTTTAGCAAAGCGGTCTCGCGAAAATGGCGCGACAATGATAATCCATTCCCACCTGAAGATTTACTTTGCTTTGTTCTGGATTTACCGCCTCTTTTCGAGGCCGGTAAGGCTTGGGCCTACTCAGACAGCGGCTATATTCTGATTGGACTTGTGATCGAAAAAGCCACTGGCAGAAGCTACTATAATGAGATTAAAGAGCGGTTTTTGAAACCGCTAAGTCTGACGCTGACAACGCCAGCTGATAGTCGTTTTCTGCCGGGGATTGTCGCCGGATACATGGCGGCAGATAATGCATTCGGATTCCCCCGAAAAACAACCACAGCAGATGGCGCGATGGTGTGGCATCCTGGTTTTGAATGGACCGGTGGTGGTTTGGTGAGCAATTCACGTGATCTGGTATTCTGGGGCAAAGCACTTTTCGAGGGTCATGCCATGTCCGGCCCCTATTTGGCAGAGCTTCTAAAATCAGTCGCGATTAGTCCGGATACGCCTGACATTCAGTATGGATTGGGCGTTGGGATATATCGCACGGGCCCGTTTGGCCCGGTGTATGGTCATGGTGGCTGGATACCGGGATACAGTTCCAGCCTCCGCTACTACCCAGACCATGGAACCGCCATCGCTTTCCAAATCAATACTGATATCGGTATAGCCGAAAACACAAACAACCTCATGCATACAATGGAATCACAACTGGCTGGCCTAGTCATATCTGCAAATAATCGAGTAAAGGCAGCAGAGTAGGTAATTTAAGTGATTTTTTAACTGAAACTCTGAAGGTGGGTACGAAATTGGCTATAATGAAGTGACTGTCCATGAGTATCAGAAAAAGAATGGGAAAACTTAAAAATATCGTAATTTCAGGTACGGATATATGCGATTTTGCTGATAGTACTTCTGATTTTGGATTTGAGCTCAGAATTCTCGCCATGCTAAAAGCATTGACTGTAAAGTGCGAGCACAGTGGCACATATGATGATCCAGTTACACAGCGACCTCGACAGTTCGATATTCGTGCTTTATTGGATTTCGAACTATATCGGGTTCGCCTCGCCATCGAATGTAAAAATCTCCGAGAGAATTTTCCGCTCGTAGTGTTTGAAGTGCCTCGCAACGAAATGGAAAGCTTCCATGATTTAATTTTATCTTATCAACCACAACGGAATGGCTCATTCGTACATAGCTCGGTCATGGATTCACATGGCAAAAAGTTGCGCTTGAGAAACAAATGTAGCTTCTATCCCCCTAATGAATATGTTGGAAAAGCATGTTCACAAGTGGGTAGGCTGTTAAACGACGATTTGACAGGAAATGATGCCGAGGTCTACGATAAATGGTATCAAGCAATTCATTCTGCACACGATCTTGTCGATCGGGCGAATGAAGATTGGAAGACAAATGACAAGAAGGTATGTGTAACACTTGTTCTTCCGATACTCGTAGTCCCCAATGATAGATTGTGGCGAATAAAGTATCAGTCTGATGGAATGCGGGATAACAACCCGGAGAGGATTGATCGTGCTACTATGTATATCGATAAGTTTGTTGCATCAACGGACCGACTGGCTGGTATATCAGCCAGTTTTTCTCATCTCGAAATCGTCACTGAACGTGGGCTTGCTAATTTGTGCAATGGGTTTCTAACTGGAGATTTTGTAGCGAAGGCGTTCCCTAATGAAGGGATCCAATCTGCGTTACCAGAGAGCGATTAGATTTAATAATATCGCCTCGTTCCCACGCTCCAGCGTGGTAACGCATATCTTTGGTTTATCATATTTATGATTGTATTGGATTTTGTCATGCCAATTATAAAAATTAATATCCATGATTTATTGAATCAAAAATAATTAATGCATTTTGATATTTTAAAGTATGCATTCCCACGCTGGAGCGTGGGAACGAGCGATGTTGGGCTTCGCTCAGCCCAAGCTACCTGAATTTTGAGATTGAGCAGGGCGTTGTTGCCGTTAATATTTGTCAATGCTCCTATCTCCGCATACAATAAATCCTTTAAAAATCACTTTTTATCTATGCTGCACTTAGCCCTGTACGAACCTGAGATTCCGCCGAATACGGGGAATATTATTCGCTTGTGTGCCAATACCGGGGTGCAGTTGCATTTGATCCATCCCTTGGGCTTTGAAATGGAAACCAAGGCGTTGCGGCGGGCGGGTTTGGATTATCGTGAATGGGCCCAGGTTCGGGAGCATAAAAACTTTAAGTCTTTTATGCAAGACACTGATTTTAATCAGATTTATGCGCTGACCACCAAGGCCAGGGACTATTCACATCAGGTGGCTTATGCGGACAATGATTGTCTGTTATTGGGGCCGGAGACGCGGGGTTTGCCGGAGGCCGTTCGGGGGCATGATTTGATTTATCCGGTGCGTATTCCGATGCGGGCTGATTCTCGAAGTTTGAATTTATCCAATACCGCGGCCATTGTTTTGTATCAGGCTTTAGAACAGTTGGGTTTTGAGGGTTTGGTGTAGTGGTGATTTGCCAGGTTTGGCTATTATTAATCAGTGGTCTTGTTTTTATGCCGGCTTTTGCACAAGACTCAGATTCTGAAACGTCTAACAACACAATGAAAAATACGGAATATGTCACTTTTTACCCGAGTTACGGTTACCAGGATGAAGGTCTGTGGCGCATACCGTTGCGGGTGTGGGTTCATAAGCACGGTGGCTGGGGTGGTAAACAATTATCGAAGGTGGCTAAAAGGGTGGTTAGGAACAAAGCCGGTTTAGAAGAGCTGCACCAAGATCAGATCGAGATGTTTCGTTTTCGTTTTCGTGATTTTGTGGCGGACAGTCAATCCTTTGAAGCCATCTTTTTACGTTTTGATCAGGATCCGGATGAGGAAGTTTTTCGCTTGCAGTCGGCCGATGGCGATAAACGTACAAACTTTAACGGCTTATTATTTGGCGAGCTGACTTTGACTTTTGAGCGTGCTGAAGAATTACTGACGGCACAACAATCTAAAAATGGCTGGTTACGTTTTACGGCCACCGGTAAAGACCATCAGGGTGAGGGCGCTGTCCGCTTGATTAAGCCGCAGGGTGATTCGGTGATTTCTGATATTGATGATACGGTGAAAATCACTGAAATTACCGAAGGCGAGGCGGTGGTGATGATGAACACTTTTTTTAAACCGTTTCAGGCGGTGCCACAAATGAAAGCCCTGTACCAGACATTTGATGAGAATGTGGCTTTACATTATGTGTCCGGTGGTCCGTGGCAAATGTATCGGCCTTTGGCTGATTTTTTGTTTAAAACCGCCGGCTTCCCGCCGGGCAGTATGCACATGAAAAATGTTCGTTTACATTTACTTGAGGGTGAGACTTATGGTGATTTCTATCGTTTAATTAAGTTGGGTTCAGTGGCTTCTGAGCAACAAAAAATACGACAAATTTCTGAGATTTTTTCACATTTTCCACAACGGGGGTTTACGCTGATTGGTGATTCCGGTGAGCATGATCCTGAGGTGTTTGCACATATTCGTAATCAGTTTCCGGAACAGGTTAATGCCATTATTATTCGCGATGTGGTCAATGATGCCACTAAAAATCCTGAGCGTTTACAAGGTATGAAGGTGATTCAGGCGGACAGTGCCTTTATTGATGCAGATGGGTGAAGACGTCCTGGGCCAGTTTTTCGCTGATGCCGGGGACTTTTTGGATGTCATCGATACCGGCTTGTTTTAAACCTTGTAAGCCACCAAAATGTTTGAGCAAATGATTGCGCCGGGCTTGGCCAATGCCCGGTATGCTTTCTAATACTGAGGTGTTGCGGGATTTTTTAAAGGCTTTGCGGTGGCTTTTAATGGCGAAACGATGGGCTTCGTCTCGGATATGTTGCATCATCAAGGACAAAAGACCATGGGGTTTGGGTGTTATAAACCGGCCCGTTTCCGGGATATAAATGCGTTCATTGCCGGCAGTGCGGTTTTCATCTTTGGTTACCCCGATAATACGGATGTTGTCAATAGCATGATCTTTTAGAATGTTGAGGGCTTGGTTCACCTGACCTTTGCCACCGTCGATGATAAAAGCGTCTGGAAAGGGAACATCACGCTTTTTCAGGCTTTCGATGCGTTTATCAATAACTTGTGACATGGCGGCATAATCATCACCGCCTTGAATGCCTGAGATAATGTATTGCCGGTACATTTTTTTATCAGCGCCCTGGGCATCGAAAACCACACAGGACGCCCGGGTGTGTTCGCCCATTTGGTGGGAAATATCAAAACATTCAATGCGTTCCGGTGTTTTATTAAAGCCCAATTCGGTAACCCATAAATCCCACTTTTTCTGCCAGCTGGCGTATTTATTTACTTGTACTTGCAGGGCATTGTGCATATTTTCAGTGGTTTGTTTCAACAGTTTGAGTTGCTGACCGCGAGGTTTGGCGGTGATAAAAATTTTTTTACCTTTAATGGTGCTGAGTAATTCGGCCAAATCATTTTTATCGGTGGGTTCAATATTGCAAATCAAGCGATTGGGCAGGATATCTTCATCGTAATATTGACTGATAAAATCATGTAATAAATCTGCCAATTGGGTGTCTTTTGGGGTTTCAGGGAAATGATTGCGGTTACCCAAAAACTGGCCATTACGAACCGTACCGACGGTGACAATATAAAGACCAGCCTGACGACCTACAGCCAGTATATCGATCTGGTCGGTGAGTCCGGTTTCCACCGCCTGGTGAGATTGAATACTGCGTATGGCTTTAATTTGATCACGCACTTCGGCCGCCAGTTCATAATTTTGATTCGCGGAAGCCTGTTCCATCTCTCGTACCAGACTGTCCACCACCTGGGAGGATTTACCTTCGATAAAGTCGATGGTGTAGTTGACTTGTTTTTGGTAATCTTTTTTGGAGACTAAAGCGACACAGGGTGCGGTGCAGCGGTTAATTTGGTGTTGTAAGCAAGGTCGCGAGCGGTTGTTGTAAAAGCTGTTGGTGCATTGGCGCACTTTAAAGACTTTTTCTAAAAAATTAAGGGCGTAACGCACCGATGGTGAGCTCGGGTAGGGGCCAAAGTATCGGCCTGTTCGTTTTTTTTTACCTCGGGCGTAGCTGATGCGGGGAAATTCATCGACCCCAACCGAAATATAAATATAGGGATAGCTTTTACCGTCTTTTAGCAGGATGTTGTATTTTGGTTTATGCTTTTTAATCAGCTGGTTTTCCAGGATTAAGGCATCCCCCTCTGATTTTGTAATGTGATAACGCATGGCGGCGATTTGGCGAACCAGGGCCATGGTTTTATTGTCTTTGGCGGTGCCGTTAAAGTAACTGGCAACGCGATTTTTTAAGGAGCGCGCTTTGCCCACATAGATGATGTTATTATTCACATCAAACATCTGATAAACACCGGGCAAGGCAGGCAATTCAGCGACAAACTTTTTCGAATTAAAGGCTTGAGTCATTGAGGTTTTGTTTCAGGGCGCTCTGGTGACTGTCTATTAAGGCTTGCCAGTGGTTTTTTAATTGCTGGTCACAACTTTGCTGCGTTTCCTTTTCGATGGAACGTTTAAGACGGGCCAAATTGGCTTGGGGCCATTTTGTGTGGTTGTTTTTAATGTCACCCTTATCGAAATCGATTAAATATATGTCGTTGTTATTAATCAATAAATTATGAACATTTAAGTCGGCATGATAGATGCCGGCGGCATGAAAGCGGCCGATGACTGTGCCCACTTGTGCCCACAGTTGAATCTCATTGTCGTTTTGATTGAGTTTTTTTGCAAAGGTGGTTTGGTGGCGAATGTATTCAGTGATTAAGTCATTGGTGTAAAACAATCCGGATTTTTTAACTTGAACCGCCACCGGCTTAGGGCAGGGTAATCCTTGGTCATACATATGTGTTAATAGTCTGAATTCTCGCACCGCACGGGTTTGATTAAATCCTGTCCAAAAATATTTGTCACGACTGATTTTCGCGTAAAGGCCACCGCGGTAATAATGCTTCAGTACCCATTTACCTTCTGCAGATTTTATCATCCAGACGGAACCGCGACCGGCATAGGTGCCTAACAGGCGACCTTGTTCGGCCCAATAATCGGCATTGAACCATGACTCATTGACTATTGAGGACAGTTCAGGGTGTGACAAAAACCATTGGTTTTTTGATTTGTGGCGTTGCAATGTTTTTACCGTAGATTAGATAAGGCCTCTGCAAAAGGCATGAATTAAATAAAAATGTTTAAAACACTGAATTTCTGCCTGAGCAAAGCAATCAATAGTACACACCATTCATTGAGTGTTCTGGCTCGCCTAAGGCCGTCTACTGTTGGAGAACGCCAGCATTTTAATTCATTTTTTCCAAGACCCAGACTTACACAGCGGTCTTGCAATGATAAAATACTTCATTTTAAATGATTTCAGCGATGACAACAAACCGCGTGGTTAAATCCATTTGTATTTTTCGACTGTCTGCCATCGGCGATGTCACCCATATTATACCTGTGGTTAAAAGCTTACAAGCCGGTTTACCGGGCGTTGAAATCACTTGGATTATAGGCCAGTTAGAGCATCGATTAGTGGGTGATTTACCCGGAGTGACATTTATTGTCT
>QQUO01000031.1 GCA_008501575.1 Pseudomonadota bacterium | reverse complement strand
AAAATGGCACCCACATAAATATAAGCCACCGGTCCCATAGCGGTTTCCAGGTGATTAACCAAGCGCTCGTTACGGGCAAAAAGTTGTGGGATTTCTTGGACAGTCCAATCAGCCACACTAAATAAGCGTCCCGGTATATGACGCATGCTTTTGAGGCGGCAATCTAAAGGCGCATGCATACGATGATAGTCACGGGGTGATAAGTAAATGGTGATAAATTGGCCATCGCGATAATCGGCATCAATTTCGGTGGCCAACAGTTCTTTAACACTGTAACTGTGGTTTTTGGCCTGGATAATTCGACCTTTCTTAATTTTACCCAATTGTGAGATAACCCCATCCACCGGTGACACGATGTGTTCCGGGCGGGCATCGATGGGACGGGCATCGGGCTTTAAGGCACGGGTAAAAAAAGCATTAAAATGTGGGTAAGCATCAAAATCAGAGTCGGCGGCCTCGTCGAGGTTAATGTCAAACTTCTTGACCATGGTTTTAATGGTGAAGTTTTTAATTGATTTCAATCGAATCCGCATCAAATAATACATTAAACGAGACAGCAGGCGATGGGGCAGAATATATTGAAAAAGCAAGGCTATTTTACGCATTATTGCACCAGTTGTTGTAAGTCTGCGGAGATGATGTCAACATCATGGGGGGTGGTGAAAATACCCACCCGTTGCGCCGCTTGATTAAGCACAAACCAGGCAGCGGTGTGATCCACTTGATAGGTTTTATCGCCGGGCTCATGGTCTTCAACTTGATAGGCGACACCGAGTTGGGATGCCAGTTTTTTTAAGTTTTCGGCATCCGCTGTATAAGCTTTAAAGTCTGGATTGAAATATGCAATATAATCGTTCAGTGCCTGTGGTGTGTCGCGTTCAGGGTCAACTGAAATAAACACAAATTGAGGTGCCGGCTGATTTGCTTGTTCGAGTTTTTTGTTGATTTTTTGCATGTCCAGTAAGGTGGTGGGACAGACATCGGGGCAATGGGTGAATCCAAAAAACAGCACGCTGTAGTGACCGGTTAAATCATCGAGTGTTACGGTGTCGCCGGATTTACTGATAAGTTCAATGCCATCCAGTGCCAGTGGCTGAGGAAAGACCTTGAGGCTTTGAAATTCAAGTTCATGAATGCGGTTTGCATTGTCATTTTGACAAGCCACCAACAGCAACAAAATAAATACCGATAACAAGACCCGCATGTAATAACTCCAGGGTTAATTAAATATTGCCAATTAATCTAAAAACAGGCATTGTATAATGTTTTGGGGAATTCAGCTAATCCAAGTATGCACTTATCAGAATTATTCAAGCAACTACTTCGTAAACTATCGCAAGCGGATGTTTATTTTGGTCAGGGGACTGTGTCGGCTGAAGATGATGTGGTGTTGTTATTGATGGCGGTTTTGGTTGTTGATTTTGAGACTTTAAACACAATGGCTCATCATCCAGTCAGTAAAAAACAACAAGCACAAGCCCATGAATTAATGGCTAAACGCATTCAATTAAAACGACCGATGAGTTATTTAGTTGGCTTTGCTTTGTTTGCCGGTTTAACATTTGCTGTGGATGAGCGGGTACTCATTCCGCGCTCCCCGTTTGCTGAACTCATCGATCGAGGCTTTCGGCCTTATTTAGACATGACTCAGGTTAATCAGGTGTTGGATTTATGTACCGGCAGTGGTTGTATCGGTTTGGCCATCGCCCATTATTATCAACACAGCCATGTGGATTTGGCCGATATTTCCAGTGAGGCTTTACAGGTGGCAGCCAGCAATACCCGTCAATTGAATTTATCATCACGTTGTACTTTGATTGAATCTGATTTATGGCAAAATATTGAGGGTACATATGATTTAATTGTCACCAATCCGCCCTATGTTGGTGATGATGAACACGCTGATTTGCCCGTTGAATTTAGCCACGAACCTGATATGGCTTTGGTGAGCCCGCTTAATGGTCTGTTATTACCGATTAAGATATTGGCCGCCGCGGCACAATATCTCAATACCGACGGGTATTTGTTTTTAGAAGTCGGGTACAGTGACAGCTCCTTGCAATCAGCCTTGCCGGAAGTGCCTTTTCAGTGGCTTGAATTTAATCACGGTGGTCAAGGAATATGTGTTTTTAATCGTCAAGATTTGATAAAGTACCAGCCTTACTTTAAAGCCTTCATAGCGTTGCATGTCTCATAATACATTCGGAAAAAACTTACGTTTCACGTCTTTTGGTGAATCCCATGGTTCCACCATTGGTTGTGTTCTTGATGGCTTCCCGCCGGGTATGCCAATAACAGTTGATGAAATCAAGTATGAGTTGCGACGCCGTGCCACCGGCCGCTCAAAGCACACCTCACAACGGCGCGAGAAGGATGATGTGCAAATAGTCAGCGGTGTCTTTGAGGGTAAAACAACCGGTCATCCCATCGGACTGATTATTGAAAACACCGATGCCAAAAGTAAGGATTACAGTAATATCGCCACGCAAATACGTCCGGGTCATGGTGATTACAGCTATTGGAAAAAATACGGCATCCGTGATTATCGTGGTGGTGGGCGTTCATCGGCACGGGAAACCACCATGCGGGTGGCCGCCGGTGCTTTGGCCAAAAAATGGCTCAAGCATCAACATAACATCGAAATCACCGCCTGGTTATCCCAGATCGGTGACATTCAATTGGCAATCGGTGATTTGTCCAAAATTGATGACAGCCCTTTTTTTACCGGTGAGATTGAGCGGGTCCCTGAATTAGAAGACTTTATGCACAAACTCCGCAAATCCGGTGATTCCGTGGGTGCCTGTATCAGCGCCAAAGCGGTGAATGTGCCGGCCGGTTGGGGCGAACCGGTGTACGGAAAACTCGATGCTGAACTGGCCTTGGCGATGATGAGTATCAATGCCACCAAGGGTGTGGACATTGGTGCCGGTTTTGACTCGGTGGCCCAGTCCGGTAGTGTGCATCGGGATGAAATCATCGATGGTGCATTTCAAAGTAACCATGCCGGCGGTATTTTGGCCGGTATTTCCACCGGTCAGGACATAACTCTGCGGGTGGCTTTTAAACCCACCTCATCCCTACGTCTACCGGCGCAAAGTATCAATGAACAAGGCGAGGCCGTTACCGTGGTCACCAAAGGCCGGCACGATCCTTGTGTCGGTATTCGAGCCGCCCCCATTGTTGAAGCCATGATGGCTTTGGTTTTAATGGATCACTGCCTGCGTCATGAGGCCCAGATAAACAGCAGCCATCAAGCATTCTAAGGATTTAACCACATGAAAAAACACTTAAATATTGCCATTGTCGGCGCCACCGGCGCGGTGGGGCGGGTGATTCTTGAATTACTCGAATCGCGGGAATTTCCGGTGAACAAATTGGCCTTATTGGCGAGTGCCAATAGTGCCGGTGAAGTGATGACGTTTGCTAAGAAATCAATCACCGTACAACCTTTGGATACATTTGATTTTAATGGTTTTGATATGGCCTTTTTTACCGCCGGTAGTCGGGTTTCAGCGCAATATGCGGCGCGGGCCACTGATGCTAAATGCGTGGTCATCGATAACACCTCATATTTTCGTAACGAAGAAGATGTGCCTTTGGTGGTGCCGGAAGTCAATGGCGAAGAACTCAATCGATATCAAGATACTTATTTAATTGCCAACCCCAATTGCTCCACCATTCAAATGGTGCTGGCGTTGGCGCCGATTCATAAAGCGGCTGTGATTGAGCGCATTAATGTGGCCACTTATCAGTCGGTGTCAGGTGCCGGTCAACAAGGTATTGATGAGTTGTCCAGTCAAACCCGGAGTTTGTTAAATTTCAAACCATTGCAGCAGCAAGTATTTTCCGGCCAAATCGCCTTTAATGTGATTCCCCATATTGATGATTTTCAGGATAATGGTTATACCCGTGAAGAAATGAAAATGGTGTGGGAAACCCAAAAAATACTAGGTGACCGCAGTATTCAAGTGAATCCGACTTGCGTTCGGGTACCGGTATTTTACGGCCATGCCGAGGCGGTGCATATTGAAACCCGCGATAAAATAACCGCCCCGGAAGCGCGCCAATTAATGGCCGATATGGACGGGATTGAAATTATCGATAATCCGGCACAATTACGTTATCCGTCACCGGCGCTAACCGCGGCCGGAAATGACGCCGTTTACGTCGGTCGGATTCGAGAAGACATCTCTTATCCCAATGGCCTGAATATGTGGATTGTGGCCGACAATATCCGCAAAGGCGCCGCCTTAAATAGTGTCCAGATTGCGGAAAAATTATTGAAAATACTGTAAAAAAGAACAGCTTAGCGGTTATTTTTTAGTTAAATTCTTGCTATTTTATTGTAGAATTAGTTACTATCGCATGAATAAGTCGTATCAAACACCACATACACGGGTAAATTATGAAACACAAATTGATTATTTTGGCACTGGTTATTAGTCTGGTTTTTGTGTCACAGAACACAATGTCTTTAGGTATGGGTAAAATTCAGGTTAATTCATCCCTGGATGAATCGTTGCATGCCACCATAGATATTATAGCCAATGACAATGAATCCATTGATCAGGTCTCTGTTAAATTAGCCAGTGCCGATGATTATAAAAAAGTGGGCTTAGACAAATCCTTTGTGCCCGGCAATATCATGGTATCGGTGGATGAAGACAACCCTTATCAAATCAATGTCCGTTCAAATGGTCCTGTTTCCGAACCCATTGTGTCTTTATTGTTGGATGTAACTTGGGCCAATGGACGTTTCCTGCGTGAATTTACTCTGTTATTAGATCCACCGAGTTACCAAACAAGTACCCGTGGAACAGTGAGTATGCCGGTGACCCAGGCCGAACCCCCGCAACCGGTCACCGAAACCGTGACCGAGGTGCAAGATGATGCGGTCGTGGCTCAGAAAGAAGACACCCCACCAGTCAGCCAGGACTTAAATGAAGCTTATCAAGCCATGGAAACAGAAGCGGCTGAAGCAGATGACAGTGAATTTGTTGTTGCAACACCCATGGATGAAAATGTTTCTGAAAGTGTTTCTATTAGGGCCGATGAAGTGTACGTGGCAGCCGGTGATACTTTATGGCGTATAGCCAACCAAAACAAATCAAGTGATGTCAGTACCCATCAAATGATGATGGCGATTTATAATAAAAATCCAGAGGCCTTTTTAAACAATAACATCAATCAAATGATTAAGGGCAGTACCTTGCAAATGCCCGGTGCTGAACAAGTTGATGACCTGACCTACAGCCAGGCCCTGGCTGAATTTCAGGACCATAACAGCCGTTGGGCAGCCAGCAATGAAACTTACAGTAGTTTTCAAACTGAATCACAGGTCGTTGAAGATGAGGCTGTGGATGATGGTATTGATTATGGTGTGAAGTTATCAGGTGGTGAAGGTGATGATGCCGACAGCCAACAAACAGAAGGTGATATTGCTGATTCAGATGACACAGGATTAAGTGATGAAGATGCCTTTAATGTTCGCAGTGAAAAAGAAGCGCTTAAATCACGGGTTTCTGAATTGGAAAGTATTGTTGATGAACAACAATCTGCGTTGGAATTACAGGACGATGATTTGGCCACTTTGGAAAACCAGATGGCGCAAGACACCACCGTGGATGATGCTTTAACTGAAGGTAATTTTGATTCCATGGTCGATGAAGATGGCGATGAAGCCATGACTGATGAAACCATGGCTGATGATGTATGGGACACGGATGCTTCTGATGACCTGGTTGACGCTGATGAAGACTCAGAATTATTGACTGACGATGAAGCATCATTGACAGAAGATTCGGCCATTGTCGATGACAGCAGTGATATGGCGCAGGTGGATGAGGAGCCAGTCATAACCACACCGCAAAAGCCGGTGCGGGTTAGTGAGCCTTGGTATACAGCGGCGATTAACTGGATTCAACAAAATGTACTGTGGGTTATTATTGGTCTGGTGGTGTTGTTCCTGCTTGTGTTGTTACCCAGATTATTTAAACGCGGTGAAGAAGACCTGGCTGAAGGCAGTACTTTCTTAGACGACATTAAATCTTCTCGTGGCGAACAACAGGAGGCGATTGATGGTGACGATGATGAATTTGATGGTGATAAGGAAACCCTGATAACCACAGCGATTGCCGTTGATGATGAGGCGGATGATGAGCTGTCAGAGGATCAAGACACTGATTCTTATGGTGATGACACTGAAGAAGATGATGTGCTGGCTGAGTTAGACAGTTCTTTGGGTTTTGATAATGACGATGATTCGGATGATGACTTTGAATTTGATTTCGATGATGAGCAAGATAAAGTAAGTGATGATTTTGAGGGTGTGTTAGATAATGAAACGCCCACCAGAGAATATGATCCGGCACCATTTAAAGACGATGACAGTTTTGAAGATGATTTTGATTTATCTGATTTAGATGATGATTTAACCACTGCTGATGATATTCAGTCGCCAATAGATGATGATGTGTTGGATTTAGAGGCAGAACTAACTGAACTGGAAGATGAACTTGAATCCTCTGATGATGATCAGGAAGATGACTTCTCAGACGATGACTTTTTGGATGAGTTGGATGATGCTGATGATTTGCACAAAGCAGACAGTGATGATCAAGTGGTCGACCAAGAGGATGATTTTTCAGATGATGATTTTGAAGAGTCATTAAGTTTAGATGATTCCGATGACGAAGACTCAGAAGATGACGATGACTTAGAAGATGACGATGACTCAGAAGATGACGATGACTCAGAAGATGAGGATGATTCAGAAGAAGATGATGATTTTGAGGAATCATTAAGTTTAGACGAAGATGACCAAACCACGGCTTTTGAAGCTGACCATGAAGAAGAAGACGATATGGATGATGAAATTGATTTAGGTTTAGACGATTTAATGGATGAAGGTGACGTTATAGAGACTAAATTAGATTTGGCCAAAGCCTACATAGAAATGGGTGACACCGAAGGTGCCAAGAACTTACTGGATGAAGTTAAGGCAGAGGGCAATGATGCCCAGCGGTCAGAAGCCAATAAATTACTGGATGATATGTAAAGATAACACAAGACATAATCATTAACTGATTGTGTCCTGGCTTATTTATCATGCGAATTGCTTGTGGTGTGGAATATGATGGATCGCCTTTTTACGGCTTCCAGCGGCAAAAACAAGAACCGACTGTGCAACAGTGCTTGGAAGAGGCCATTAGTCAGGTGGCCAACCACAATGTAAGCATCATTTGTAGTGGTCGCACAGACACCGGTGTCAGTGCCGCTTTACAGGTTATACATTTTGATACCCAAGCCAATAGAAGTGTGCGTCAATGGCTGTTGGGAATAAACAGTGCATTACCTAAGGACATCAGCGTATTGTGGGTTAAACCTGTCAGCGAAGATTTTCATGCTCGATTCGCCGCCATTTCAAGAAGTTATCAATACCGCATCAGCAACCGTCCAATCAGACCGGCATTATACCGTCATTATTTGACATGGGTATTAAAGCCCTTAAACCATGAATGGATGCACCAAGCCATTCAATGCCTCATTGGTGAGCACGATTTTAGTGCTTTTCGATCCAGTCAATGCCAATCGAAACAACCGGTAAAAACCATTTGCAAGGCCGTTGTCAAAAGAAGTAAAGATCAAGTTATTATTAATGTCACCGCCAATGGATTTTTGCATCACATGATCCGAAATATCGCCGGCACCCTCATTGTTATTGGCAAAGGCGAAAAGCCGGTTGCTTGGATGAGCGAAGTGTTGCAATCGAAAGATCGCAAACAAGCCGGTATGACTGCTGCAGCCAGTGGATTACGCTTTATGAGCGTGGACTATCCGGATAAATATAACTTACCCACATTAACTGATTATGAAAGTTAAGTTTTGTGGGCTAAAAACACACGCTGACATTGATTTTGCAGCTGAATTGGGGTGTTATGCCGTGGGCTTTGTGTTGGTACCAGGAAGTCGCCGGGAAATTAGTATTAAACAAGCCATGTCCCTCATCCAGTACGCCCAAAGCTCAGGCCTTATCGCGGTGGCTTTGCTGGCAGATGCTGATCGTGATTTTGTGTTACAGGTGATTGCACACAGTCAACCGGATATTATTCAATTTCATGGTCACGAGTCTGCTGACTTTTGTCAGCAATTTAATTATCCCTATTGGAAAGCCATACCAATGCTGGCGACCAATAACTGGCTTGATTATGTGTGTCAGTATAATCAGGCGCAGCAGCTGTTACTGGATGCCTACGGATGTGGTCAAAGTGGTGGTTCTGGCCAGGTGTTCAAATGGTTTACCTTGCCAGTTGAGTACCGGCAAAAATTAATTTTAGCCGGGGGATTAACCGTGGCCAACGTGGCGCAGGCCATCAAGCAAACGGGGGCAGAATTTATTGATGTCAGTAGTGGTATCGAACAAACTCCTGGCGTAAAATCACCGGTTCTTATGCAACAATTCATGCAAGCAATAATAAAAGGCAATTCATAACCATGACCCAAAAATTTGATAATTTACCGGATGAAACTGGCCATTTTGGCCGTTTTGGTGGCAATTTTGCCGCAGAAACCTTGTTTCATTGTTTAGAAGAGTTGAAAGCAGCCTATAAAAAGCTTAAAACTGATGCTGATTTTCAACAACAGTTTCAACGGGATTTGGCTGAGTTCGTGGGTCGTCCTTCACCCTTATACCATGCCGAACGTTTAACCAAACAACAGCAAGGTGCCCAGATATGGCTTAAACGTGAAGATTTGAACCACACCGGTGCCCATAAAATAAATAACACTGTTGGACAAATATTATTGGCCAAAGCCATGGGTAAAAAACGCATTATTGCCGAAACCGGGGCCGGGCAACATGGGGTGGCGACCGCCACGGTGGCTGCTCGTATGGGTTTAGATTGTGTTGTTTATATGGGTGCTGTTGATATCGAACGACAAGCCATAAATGTTTATCGCATGAAATTACTGGGGGCTGAAGTGCGCTCTGTTCAATCGGGTTCGCAAACCCTAAAAGATGCGTTAAATGAAGCCATGCGAGATTGGGTTGCTCATGTGGATGATACCTTTTACATCATTGGAACTGTGGCAGGACCGGCCCCTTATCCGGAAATGGTGCGCGATTTTAATTCTGTGATTGGTCAGGAAGTAAGAAAGCAAAGCCTTGAACAAATTGGCCGTTTTCCGGATGCTTTGGTGGCTTGTGTGGGTGGTGGTTCAAATGCCATGGGTTTATTTCATCCCTTTATCGAAGACCAAAAAGTGCGCATGTATGGGGTTGAAGCCGGTGGTAAAGGTTTGGAAACTGGCCAGCATGCCGCTTCCATTAATGCCGGAAAAGTGGGTGTTTTGCACGGTAACCGCACCTATGTTATGAGTGATGATTCCGGCCAAGTGACGGAAACCCATTCGATTTCAGCCGGATTAGATTATCCGGGTGTTGGACCCGAACATGCCTATTTAAATGACACTGGTCGTGCCCGGTACGTCACCATTAATGATGATGAAGCGCTGGCGGCGTTTCATAACTTGACCCGAAAAGAAGGCATTATGCCCGCTCTGGAAAGTGCCCACGCCATTGCCTATGGGCTTAAGTTAGCCAAAACAATGTCACCAGAGCAGCACATTGTCATTAACTTATCAGGCAGAGGCGATAAGGATGTTCATACCGTGGCGAATATTGAAGGTGTATCTGTATGAGTTTTATTGATCAAAAGTTTAACTCGCTTGCCGGTAAAAAAGCACTGATTCCATTTATGACGGCCGGTTTTCCTAAGCCTGATATGACGGTACCGATGATGCATTATTTGGTGGAAAATGGTGCTGATATCATCGAATTAGGTATGCCTTTTTCCGACCCAATGGCCGATGGCCCGGTGATTCAGAAAGCCTCGGAAAAGGCCATACAACAGGGCGTAAATTTAGTGCAAACGCTGCAAATGGTGTCCCAATTTAGACAAGATAATCAACACACCCCGGTGGTTTTAATGGGTTATTTAAACCCGGTGGAATCCATGGGTTATGAGAAGTTTGTTAACTCGGCTGCCGGTGCCGGTGTTAATGGTGTTTTATTGGTGGACAGTCCACCGGAAGAGTCCGCTGAATTGCAAAGTCATTTAAAAAAGCATCAGCTTGAACAAATATTTCTGGTGGCGCCGACCACTTCAGAGGCCAGGAAAAAGTTTATTTGCCAACAGGCCGGAGGATTTATTTATTATGTGGCTTTAAAAGGTGTCACCGGTGCTGCTGACTTAAATCCGGAGATTGTTAATCAGGAAATTAAACAATTAAAGCAATACACGGCTTTACCCATTGCCGTTGGTTTTGGGGTGAAAGATGCGGCTTCTGCTGTGGCGGTGGCGGCACAAGCGGATGCGGTGGTGATTGGCAGTGCCTTGATTCAACAATTGCTTGGATGTCAGGATAAGCACTCTGCGAAAAAAGCGATCAGTGATTTTATGCGTCCTATCCGTTTAGCCTTGGATTCGTTATAATGGCACAATCCAAACAATCCAATACCAGGAGTTGACCTGAAATGAGCTGGTTTCAAAAAATCATGTCATCCCGCATTAGAACCGAAGGTGGGAATAAGAAAAAAAATATCCCTGAAGGTCTGTGGGGAAAATGCAGCCAATGCCAGGCGGTGTTATATCAACCTGAAAATGAAAAACAGGGCAAGGTTTGCCCCAAATGCGGACATCATGAACGCTTAACCGGTCGCGAACGATTGGTTTATTTTTTAGATAATACAGATTGGTTGGAAATAGGGGCAAATGTTAAGCCGGAAGATCCGCTTAAATTCAGGGACACGAAGAAATACAAAGACCGCCTTATTGCGACTCAGAAAAAAACCGGTGAAAATGATGCTCTGGTGGCTGTTCAAGGCCAATTAAACGGCCGAGATGTGGTGGTGACTTCGTTTGACTTTCAGTTTATGGGTGGTTCTATGGGATCAGTGGTGGGGGAAAAATTTGTACGTGCCGCTCACCATGCCCTGGAAAACCGCTTGCCGTTAATTAATTTTTCCTCATCCGGTGGCGCCCGTATGCAGGAATCGTTATTTTCCTTATTACAAATGTCGAAAACTGCAGCGGCACTGAAGAAAATGAAAAATGCCGGTTTGCCTTATATTTCAGTGTTAACCAACCCCACCACCGGTGGTGTTTCGGCCTCTTTAGCGATGCTCGGTGATGTCAATATTGCCGAACCCAATGCCTTGATATGCTTTGCCGGGCCGCGTGTGATAGAACAGACTGTGCGAGAGACCTTACCCGAAGGTTTTCAACGCAGTGAGTTTTTATTGGAACATGGTGCTTTGGATTTAATTGTACCACGGCATAAAATGGCTGATAAGATTAGTCAGTTATTGGATTTATTACTACCGCAAGCGATGCCGGATTCAGACGTATTGGAACCGGACGAGATCATAACAGCCGATGATCGTGAAGACGCTTGATCAATGGCTTGAGTCACTCAATCAAAATAAAATTGATTTGGGTTTAGATCGGGTTAAACAGGTTCTTTCTCGACCACCTTTTAATCAAATGACTGCGTCCATCGTAACTGTCGGTGGCACCAATGGTAAAGGTTCGACTGTGACTGCTTTGGGGGCTCTGCTTCAAAGTAATCGACACCATGTCGGGGTTTTTACCTCACCCCATTTATTTAGCTACAATGAACGTATTCAAATTAATGGCCTGACTGCACAAGACAGTGAAATTGTGGCGGCTTTTGAAGCCATTGAAATCATTCGGGAAGACATTCCATTGAGCTATTTTGAATTTTCATTATTGGCGGCACTGTGGATTTTTCATCAGCATTCAGTGGATTATATGGTGTTAGAAGTGGGTTTGGGCGGTCGCTTGGATGCGGTGAATGCCTTGGATTCAAATCTCAGTATTATCACCACTGTGGATATTGATCACAGCCATTGGTTGGGGAATGATATTGAAACCATTGCGACAGAAAAAGCGGCCATAATGCGCCCTGGTTGTGTGCTGATTTATGGGGACATCAATTGTCCACAAGCCATTAAAGATCGGGCAGTTAATGAGGATGTCACATTATTACAATGGCGGGTTGATTATAATGCCACGCTGAATTTCTCTGACTTTGATTATCAATATGGAGAAATTCAGTTCAATCAACTGCCTTTGCCGAATATGTTCGGCAAATTTCAGATACGCAACTTTGCCACGGCATTAACGGCCTTCCAGCAATTACAACCGAACGCCAATCAATCAGTTATTAAAAAAGCCCTTAAGCAATGGCGAATACCCGGCCGGATTCAATGTATTCAAAAAAGACCTCAAATAATTGCGGATGTTGCACATAACCGACAATCAGTTCAGGTATTGACCGATTGGCTGGCTGATCACCCGCTTAAAGGCCATACACGGGCAGTTTTTTCTGTGTTAAAAGATAAACAAGCCGAAACCTGGTTACCGGTCATCAATAAACACATTGACCATTGGTTTATTTTCGCAATGGCTGGTGAAAGGGCGACGGACATCCAGACCTTAAAAAAACAAATTGCGGACGCCGGCGGTATGCTTTCAGTCTGTCAAAATGCACAAACGGCATACCAACAAGCTGTTAATGCCAGTAAAGAGGATGACCGCATCATTGTCTTTGGTTCCTTTCATGTCCTTGATGAGGTTTTTCAATCGCATCAAAATATGACCGCTGCACAATAAAATCATCATCTAAAACGAAATTTAAACAGCTGAATTATGATTATGTATATGGTCTATATTGTCGGTTAAATCACTTTCGACGTGGTGAATATTTGATCTAACGCATCTCATTATTTAGAGTTCGAAGTTAGGGATGCGGTCAGTAAAAGAACTGAGATGTGATAAAGGGGTATCCTCACTGTGATTTTTTTACATCAAAATGTGCCATAAAGACATTATTATGGCACATTTTTATTGGACTTTAACTCACTAGGCTTAACTCAATTTATCAATTCCCGCCTGCTTTTGCGGGTCTTGAGTTGTGGTGACTTTGTTATCATTTCTTTGGTCCGATGACTGGTCACTTTTGGGTTGATTATCCTGAGATTTGCTGTCCTGAGGTTTGCTGTCCCGAGATTTCGTCGCCTGAGGTTTAGTATCCCGGGGTTTGCTGTCCTGAGCTTTAGTCGCCTCAGATTTAGTGTCCTGAGGCTTAGTGTCCTGAGGCTTGGCATCCCGAGGTTTGGTATCCCGAGATTTAGTGTCCTGAGGTTTGGTATCCTGAGGTTTGGTATCCCGGGGTTTGCTGTCCTGAGATTTAGTATCCTGAGGCTTGGCATCACGAGGTTTGCTATCCTGAGATTTAGTATCCCGAGGTTTAGTGTCCTGAGGCTTAGCATCACGAGATTTGCTATCCTGAGATTTAGTATCCCGAGGTTTAGTGTCCTGAGGCTTAGCATCACGAGATTTGCTGTCCTGAGGTTTAGCATCCTGAGGTTTGGTATCCCGAGCCGGTGTTAATTCCGTCTGAGTTTTTTCTTTTTTTATTTGCGCACCTGAAGGCACAATGGGTTCTTTCTTAGCCACCAAATCCGCCACACTCCCTAATGGCCGTTTCATCTTATCAATGGTGGATTCAGTAACCTGATCACGCTTTTCTTGATGTTTACCGGCTTTTTGAACAGGTTTTTGAGTTTGTTCCTGTTTTGTGGTTTTTGCCTGGCGATTTGAGGCACCAGCCTGTTTTTGCTTGTCCTGTTTTTGATTTGCTTGCTTTTGGTTCGTATTATTCTGATTTGCCTGCTTTTGACTGGGCTGTTTCTGATTCGGCTGCTTCTGATTAGACGATTTCTGATTCGCTTGCTTTTGGCTCGCTTGCTTCTGATTTGCCTGTTTTTGGTTAGACTGCTTTTGGCCCGCTTGCTTCTGGTTAGGCTGCTTTTGGCTCGCCTGTTTCTGGTTAGGCAGCTTCTGGTTCGGCTGTTTTTGG